>NZ_JBFTNV010000007.1:0-249987 GCF_056397645.1 Rhizobium sp. 05L429
GGGTTGGTTCGTCGGAAGCAGAGGAGCGATCACCGCCCACTGTCGGTCATCAAGCCAGAATTCTCCTGCCATGATTCAAACTCCCATTATTACCGAAGTGAATCATACAGAGATAATTTAATCAATAGTTTGATTGGGTTTTAACCCTAATACACAGCTCTCAACGTAGCTGCCCCGCACTAACAGGACCTATCATTCCAAGTGCCCCATTGCCCTATTAGTAGTTGACCAGGAATTGCGGATTCCCTTCAGCGCCAAATCGTGGCTTGACGTCAAGCAGGGCGGCTATTCGAGCAATGATTTCCTTCGCCATCGGGGCTGCGGTGGAAGCCGCTGTTCGTCCGCCATGGATACCGGTTTTGGGAGCATCGATTATCGTCAGGACGATGTATTTCGGCTTGTCCATCGGGAAGCCCGCCACGAAAGCGTTGAAGTTGATGTCACTGGCATATCGGCCATTAATCACCTTATCGGCCGTCCCGGTTTTTCCGCCGACGTTGAAGCCCTCTACCTGTGCGGCACGGCCGGAGCCTTTCAGCCCGTTCCAAGTGTAGAGAAATCGCATATCGGCGCTCGTTTTTTCCTTGATGACGGCGCGTGAAATGCTCGCTGCCTCGTCTTTGGAGCGCGGAAGAAAGGTTGGGTTGATCAGGTTTCCACCATTGATGAGGGCTGCGGCCGCGACAGCGGTTTGCAGCGGGGTAGTGGCGACCCCATGTCCGAACGAGATAGTGACGGAATTGATCTTCTTCCATGTCCGGGGTTGCGTGGGCGCGGCGACCCCCGGCATTTCCGTTTCCATCTTCGAAAGAAGTCCAAGCCTTGTCAGGAATTCCCGGTGACCTTCGATCCCGACCCTGTCGGCAACTGCCGCGGTGCCGATATTCGACGAATACTGGAATACTTCAGGGATGGAGAGAGGCCGGTTCTTGCCCTTGAAATCCTTGATCGTAAAACCGCCCATTCGGATGGGCCGGGAAGCATCGACAACCGAGTTCAAAGTAATCTTTTCGGCATCCAGACCCATCGCAAGTGTGAAGCTCTTGAAGGTGGAGCCCATTTCAAAGGTCGCATTGCTGATCCGGTTGAACCAGCCCTTTTCATATTCCTTGTCCACAGTGCCGTCGGGAAGCGTGCGGGAAGGCTGGTTCGGATCATAGTCGGGGACCGACGCCATGGCGATAACCTCGCCGGTCTCAACATCGAGGATCACTGCACCGGCCGCCTCGGCTTGATAGTCCTTCATCGCGCGTGCGGCGACTTCACGAGCGATATGCTGAACACGAACGTCAACCGACAAACGGACCGGTTCAAGCCGGGTGCCATTCGTCAGTCCCGCAGCTCGCAGATCGGCGTATCCTTGCTGATCGATATACCGTTCCATGCCGGCCAGGCCGAGATTGTCAATGTTTACATGACCGACAATATGGGAAGCGGTGACGCCGCCTGGATAGAAACGGCGCTTCTCTAAACGGAACCCTATGCCGGGTATACCGAGGGCAAGAATATCTGACTGCTGTCGAGGCGTGAGTTGTCGCCGTAACCACTGGAATCCAGAGCCTGACCGGAGCTTTTTATGAGTGTCACTCCAATCGAGATTGGGAAGGACCGTGGCCAGCTTTTCCACGACCTCATCGGCATCGACGATACGCCGGGGCTCAGCATACAGCGACACGGTGTTGATATCTGTCGCCAGCAGTTCCCCATTCCGGTCCAGGACATCCGGGCGGGAGGCCACGGCGTTCGCATTGAAATCGATCGAGCCTGTCACGACAGGTTCTGCGATGCCGTATTGGACGAGGCGCGTGCCGACAGCCAGGTACATCACTGCAAACCCGGCGATCAGGATGGTCAGCCTCTGCCTTGTACGATTGCGACGATCGGCAGCACCAGCGAAGGCTCCGGTGCTCGGGCCGGTTTTGCCCTGTAGGATGAAATGTGCGCGGCTTTTAAGCCGGACCACAAAAGCGATCATTCCGATTAAAACCCATGCATGCCAACGAATTCGAACTTCAACGGTCCGGCAAACCGCCGAATTGAAACCTGCACTTGAATGATCCAGGAACCAAGGGGAGCGCTGGCGGAGTACCTAATGTGATTGAATCTGTATTAATATATATTTAAAATTGCATACGGGTATTTAGCGTTTCGTTAACCGTGGTATCGACGACGCAAGAAACTCCGTGCTCTCGGCGGCGCCAAGGGAAGCGCTTATCAGCGCAAAGCTTCCGCCCGCCGTTTTAACATCGGGCTCGCTCGAAGCAGGGAACTGGTTGCGACGGCAATTATTGCCTATTTCAACTCTCAAAGAGGCCGCAGCAAACCGGCCTGTTTTTGTCAGCTCTGGTTTTGGCTCTGCATCTGGCCGTTGTCTTCGACCTTTACGGTGACCGACAGTTTTTCACCTGGTGTACCGATGCGCATACCCGAAACGGGAGCCGCATCGCGGTAGCAGAGGCCGGAGGCGATGCGGACGTAACGGTCATCCGGGCAGATCTTGTTGGCAGGGTCGAAGCCGACCCAGCCGAGGCCTGGAATATGGGCTTCGCTCCAGGCATGGGTGGCGGCTTGATCGACCTTTTCTTCCATCATCAGATAACCGGAGACGTAGCGCGCCGGAACATCCAGTGCACGCGCCGCAGCAATGAAGATATGGGCGTGGTCCTGGCAGACGCCGGTCTTCTTTTCCAGCGCCTGTTCGGCAGTGGTTTCGGTGCTGCTGGTGCCGGGCTTGTATTCGACGCTCTCGTGGATTGCCGCCATCAGCGCATGCATGCGCGCGAGCTCGTTCTCACCGGTTACGCCCTTGATCAGTTCCTTTACCAGCTTGCCGCTTTTTGTCAGCGGCGTATCGCGCAGGAAGAGCCAGAGCGGGCAGAAGCCGGTATGAGCACCGCTCATGCCGTTGCGGTCTTCGGTCTCGATCTCGCCTTCGGCGACGATGCGCGTCACCTGCTGTTCGCCTTCCAGCGACACGAGGTTCACATGATTGCCGAACTGGTCGTCATATTCGACTTCCGGCTTGGCGCCTTCGACATGCAGCGACCAGTTGAGCACGGTCTGTCCGCCCGTGGTCGGCGGCGTCAGGCGCAGCCGCTGCAGGGAAAACTGTGCCGGTTCGTCGTAGCGGTATTCGGTGAGGTGGCTGATCTTCAGTTTCATGATCTGACCCGCTTAAGCATAGAACCGGTAGCCATCGGAGATTTCGTTGCCGAGCTTGTTGTTTTGCGCGACGAAATCCTCGAGAAACTCATGCAGACCCTGATCCATGACATCCTTTATCTTCAATGTCTGCAGCGTGGTGCGAATGGCATCCGCCGTACCATGCGCGGCCAGCCGCTCGCCGTAATCCTTGGCGATGTAACCGAGGTTGCTGACGATCTTCTCGTAGCTATAGGCGAGCGAGCGTGGCATCTGACCGTTCAGGATCAGGAAATCGGCGATATTGGCGGCGCGGTATTCGCCGTCATAGGCCCAGCTGTAGGAGCGATGGGCGGAGACCGAACGCAGGATCGACTCCCACTGAACATTGTCGACCGAAGACCCGACCTGCGAGATCGAGGGCAGCAGCACGTAGTATTTCACGTCGAGGATGCGGCTCGTATTGTCCGCACGCTCGATGAAGGTGCCGATGCGCGCGAAATTATAGAGCTCGTTGCGCAGCATCGAACCATGGAAGGCGCCGCGGATCTGGCCGGCGCGATGCTTGATGGCATCGATGACCTCGGGCAGCTCTGCCGCCTTCAGCTTCTTCGACAGCAGCTCCTTGAGATCGATCCAACATTCATTGGTCGCTTCCCAGGTCTCGCGTGTCAGCGCAGTGCGCACCATGCGGGCATTGTTGCGGCCGAAATCGATGCAGGACATGACGCTCGACGTGTTCTGGCGGTCGCGCAGCATATAATCGATCGCATCGGGACCGGTCAGCTTCGAATGCGTCTCGTCATAGAGTTCGCGGACACCAGCACTTTGCAGCACGCCGTCCCAATTGTCGTCGCCAGCGTCGCTGCGCGTCAGCGACATGCGCAGGCCGGCATCGACAAGACGTGCGATATTCTCGGCGCGCTCGATATACCGGAACATCCAGTAGAGCCCGTTTGCAGTTCTTCCGAGCATCAGTCCTCCAATACCCAGGTGTCTTTGGTGCCGCCGCCCTGGCTGGAATTGACCACCAGCGAGCCCTGCTTCAGCGCCACGCGGGTGAGCCCGCCCGGAATGATCTGCACCTTGTCGGAGACCAGCACGTAAGGGCGCAGGTCGACATGGCGGGGTGCGATACCCTTGTTGACGAGGATCGGAACGGTGGACAGCGAAAGCGTCGGCTGAGCGATGTAGTTACTCGGCTTGGCCTTCAGCTTCTCGGCGAAATCGGCGCGCTCCTTCTTGGACGCGGTCGGGCCGACGAGCATGCCGTAACCGCCGGAGCCGTGTACTTCCTTGACGACGAGTTCTTCCAGGTGCTCCAGCACATATTTCAGGCTGCCGGCTTCCGAACAGCGCCAGGTCGGCACATTCTCGAGGATCGGCTTGCGGCCGGTATAGAATTCGACGATCTCGGGCATGTAGGAATAGATCGCCTTGTCGTCCGAAATACCGGTGCCGGGCGCATTGGCGATGGTGATGTTGCCGGAGCGGTAGACATCCATGATGCCGGGAATGCCGAGGGCTGAATCCGGGCGGAAGGTGAGGGGATCGAGGAAGTCGTCATCGACGCGGCGATAGAGCACGTCGATCGCCTCGTAACCGCGCGTCGTGCGCATCTTCACCTTGCCGTCGATGACACGCAGATCCGAACCTTCGACGAGCTCCACGCCCATTGTGTCGGCGAGGAAGGAGTGCTCGTAGTAGGCGGAATTATAGATGCCGGGCGTCAGGACGGCGACACGCGGCTTGCCCTTGCAGCCGGGAGGTGCGAGCGAGGCGAGGCTCTGGCGCAGGAGATAGGGGTAGTCCTCGACGCGCTGCACCTTGTTTTCGTGGAAGAGCTCGGGGAACATCTGCATCATGGTTTCCCGGTTTTCCAGCATGTAGCTGACGCCCGAGGGCGTGCGGGCATTGTCCTCCAGCACATAGAACTCATCCTCGCCAGTGCGCACGATGTCAGTGCCGACAATGTGCGTGTAGACGCCGCCCGGCGGCCGGAAGCCGATCATCTCGGGCAGGAAGGTAACGTTCTTCTCGATCAGTTCGCGCGGGATGCGGCCGGCGCGGATGATTTCCTGCTTGTGATAGATGTCGTCGAGGAAGGCGTTGAGCGCGATCACCCGCTGCTCGATGCCTTGCGCGAGCTTGCGCCATTCTCGGCCGGAAATGATGCGGGGGATGATGTCGAAGGGGATGAGCTTTTCGGCACTGTCGGCGTGGCCGTAAACCGCGAAGGTGATGCCGGTTTTCCGGAAGATGTTTTCCGCATCGCGGGACTTGGCAATCAGGTGCGTCCGGTCTTGGCTATTGTACCACTCGAAATATTTTTCATATGGCGCTCGGGGACTTTCGTCTCCGGTGATCATTTCATCAAATGCCAAAGGTGTGGCTCCCCTTTTTTGTTCATTTGAATACAACGCAAAAGGCAATGCAAGAACCATGCGCAGTTCGCATGGAAGATTCATAAAATCTTCTGCTGTGCGAAAAGTGGGTGAAAAACTGGGCATTTACCGAGAAGTGGCGCCGCGCGGATCGGGATCAATTGCATGACGGCGCACAAAAGATGAGCAGGTGATTATTTACTGCTCCGGCAGCGGATCAAACTCTGTCCGCGGCTGACGGCAAAAAGAAAGGGCCGGATCGCTCCGGCCCTGCCTGTCGTTAAAACTTATGCCCGTTCGCGGCGCTGGCCGCCGCCATTGCGGTTCTTGCTGCGGCGCATGCCGCCATTGCCGTCGCCACGCTGTTCGCCCTGGGGCTGCTGGTCGCCGTGATTGCGCGGCGGGCGGCCGTGGACATGCTGCTTGTTGCCGCGGTGATGGCCGTTAGCGTCGGCCGTCTGGGCCGGGCGCTGCTGTTGCGGCTTGCGAGCCGGGCGGAAATCCGAGGTCGAGACCAGATCATTGTCCGGGCCGTGATCCGGAGCCTGTTCGTTGCGGCGCTGGCCACGGAAATCCTGGTTGCGGCGATCGTGCTGCGGGCGGCCGCGACGGTCCTCACCGGCGCGGACTTCAGTGGCATCGCCCTCGTTACGGGGGCGGCGATCGCCATGGCCGGCGGGACGACCGCTGCCATTGCGGGTTTCGCTGCGCCGGGCTTCGCCGTCACCGCGTCCGCGTCCACCTTCACGCTGGCCGCCTTCGCGCTGACCACCCTGGCCGCGCTGCTGGTTCTGGCCGCGGCCACGATTGGCGGCGCGGGGAGCGGCACGCATATCGGCAGGCGCTTCGCCGCTTGCAACCTTGATATCGATGCCCATCAGCTTTTCGATATCGCGCAACAGGCGGGCTTCGTCGGGTGCACAGAAGGCAATGGCAATGCCATCGCGCCCGGCGCGCGCCGTGCGGCCGATGCGGTGGACATAGGCTTCCGCCACTTCCGGCAGGTCGTAGTTGAAGACGTGGCTGACAGCAGGGATATCGATGCCGCGAGCGGCGACGTCGGTGGCGATCAGCGTCTGGATGGAGCCTTCACGGAAACCCTTCAGGGCGCGTTCGCGCTGGCCCTGGCTCTTGTTGCCATGGATGGAGGCGACGGAATAGCCGACCTGTTCCAGATGCTTCGCGAGCTTTTCGGCGCCATGCTTGGTACGCAGGAAGACGATGGAGCGGCCATCGGGGTTCTCGGTCAGCGTCTTCTTCAAGAGAACCGTCTTGTCGTTCTTGCCGGGAACGAAATGCACATACTGCTCGACCTTGTCGGCAGCCTTGCCCGGAGGTGTCACCTGGACCGTGACCGGATCGGTCAGGTAATCGCTGGCGAGATCGGCAATCGCCTTCGGCATGGTTGCCGAGAAGAGCATGGTCTGGCGGCGCTTCGGCACCATCTTGGCGATCTTGCGCAGGTCGTGCACGAAACCGAGATCCAGCATCTGGTCGGCTTCATCGAGTACGAGATATCGCACGGCTGTCAGCGTGATGGCGTTGCGGTTGCAGAGGTCGAGCAGGCGGCCGGGCGTGGCGACGAGGATGTCGGTGCCCTTTTCGAGCTGCAGCTGCTGCTTGTTGATGGAGACGCCGCCGACGACGAGATTGATGCGAAGCGGCGATTTGCGGACGAACTTCCTGAGATTGTCGGCGATCTGGTTTACCAGTTCGCGCGTCGGGGCCAGGATCAGCGTGCGGACGGTGCGGTTGTCCGGGCGCTTTTCCTCGGTGAGCAGGCGCTCGATCAGCGGCAGGCCGAAGGCCGCGGTCTTGCCGGTGCCGGTCTGGGCGAGGCCGATGAGATCACGGCCCTGCATGAGAAGGGGGATTGCCTGTGCCTGAATGGGCGTCGGCGTTTCGATGCCGAGCTGGAACAGGGTGGCGACGATCGGCTTGGATACGCCAAGCGATTCAAAATTGGTCAAGTCATAACCTTTTAGGGCGCGCCAAACGAAAACGCCGGATCGCCGAATGCGGTCCGGTGTCAATCTGGCGTCAAGAACCCCGCGTGAAATGGGAACTTGTAAGTTGGAAAAACTTTCCAGCGCGTCTTGCCGCACTTGGGTCGCGGCATTATCAGAATGCGCTCTATCCTTCTTCAGCGTCTATCGCAGTGGCACGCTCACGCGGCGGCCGGAAGGTGAAAGCTGAGCCGCATTTGGTCTATTTATTATCGAAAGTCAAGAGGATGTGCCGATAATAGCCTCTGCGGGCATGGAAAGGACGAAACTTCCTGCGGCAGCCTCGGTTCCGTTGATCAGGATCGCGATGCGATGTTCGCCGGGATAATAGCGTCGCGTCGTGATCGGCCGCATTGCATGGCGGCGCTGCACGACATGATCTTCCCCTGCTGCGAGCGTGACGGTTTTCCATTTGAAGACTTTCGGGGAGAGCGAACCGTCGGCCTTCACATGATGGATGGCATAGTCGATCATCAGGGATTGCGTGATATCGCCGGCATTGCGCAGGCGGATTTCGAAATCCAGTCCTTCACCGAAAAGCACTGCCGGCTTTGCCAGCAGCAGTTCGCACTCCAGAGATGCGGCTGCACCGAAGCCGAAATTGGCGAGCGCCTGAGCGTGGCCCTTCTTCAAAAGGGTTCGGGAGGCGTGTTTCAGGAGCCAGCGGCGTTCGGCCGAGGCACCCCCGATATGCTCGGCGATGAAGGCCGCGACGAGGTCCGGATGGTCCTTGGCGATGTCGTTCAGGCTGTTTGCGACGGAGCGGCGAACATAATCCTCGGGATCGTCCATCAGCGCCGTCAGGATTGGCCATAGGGGAGAGGGATCCTTGACCAGTTGCGGCAGGCGCATCGCCCAGGGCAGGCGGGGGCGGGTGCCTTCGCTTGCCAGCCGCCGGACATGATGGTTCCGATCATCGACCCAGGGGGTGATCGTCGCCAGCGCACGTTCCTGATCCCGATGGATAAACTGGCGGATACCGAACTCCGCAGTAAAATGCGGCGTCAGCGCTTTCAGGAGATCGAGCGCGATATCGAAATGCTGCAGACCCCGCACAGCGATGAACTGGCTGACGGGCAGCAGCATCCAGCCCGTCAGCCCCGCCTTGCCGGGGGACGGCAGGCTTGGGTCAAGGATTGCGGCAGCCTCGGGAAAGCTTTCGGGAAGGGTCGCAAAGAGCGCGTCACGGATCAGTGCTGCGCGCTCCATGAGTTCCAGCGATTCGATGCCATCGGTTGCGAGCGCCGTGAACCGGCCGCTCTCGAAAGACGGCGCGTTGGCGGCGATGATATCTGCCATCCCACGCACGAGCGCCGGATGCAGAAGGTTCTTGAGTGGTTCCGGCATCGCATAATCTCCCTCTGACCATGCGATGCATGGCCCGGCGTCGGCTGGAGGTCAAGCGTCGCCGGAAAGACCCTCAGCGCCTGCAGACTTCGATGCGATAGGGTTGACCCCAACGGTCGTAGCGCCATTCCGGATGGCAGAAGCGCGGGCCATAATATTCAGGGTATGCAGGATAGTAAGCGTAGGAGCGCGGATAGTAGGCATAGGGTGCCGGATAAGCGGGACCCGAAGCGATCGCTCCGCCCACGAGGCCGCCGACGACGCCACCGGCTACACCGCCCCAGAAGGCATCGCGCGGCCTAGCGTTTGCGGTATCGGCTGATGCCAGCGAGGCGCCGGCAAATGTCAGTGCAATCAGGCCCGCCGCCATTGTCTTATGAAGAACGGACATGTCGATTCCTTTCATTGTAGGCTCGTCATTCAAGCCACGATCAGACTCTGCTCCGATCTCGGCGCGTTGATGGTCCCGCAAGCCGTGCGGGAATTAAATTTTCTCCATACTTGCCGCACCTGAATTGGGCTGTCGGCGTTTTCCCCGTGATCTTCTGACCATTTCAGCTTCGTGCAAGCCTTTGTTGTCACTCTGATTCATCAACTTCATGAGCCGGCTTGGAATTATTGCCTGTGGAATTTTATGGTTAACAGCTTGTTAAAGGCCTTGGCCTTATAGTTGTTCTAAGGGATATTTCATTCATTGCGGGAGTGAAGACTTTTTGATTTCTACCGGGGAACTCTTGGAGCTGGCCTGCCGCCGGATCGCTGATCTGGATACCCCGGCCTATGTCAAAAACAGCGAACTCCGCTATGTCGCCGTCAACGAGGCCTATGCCCGCTTCTTCGGCCGCGAAATCTCCGATTTCATCGGGCAGCGCAGCCGCGAGCTCTTCGAGCGCCCCGAAGAAGAGGAGCGCGAGGACCGCGAGCGTCGTGCGCTGGTTTTCGGCACGGAAGAGAGTGCCATCTCCTTCGACGCTGCCGGTCTTAGCCATGAACGGGTACTGATCGAGAGCTTTTCGCCCTCGCAGGACCGGGCCTATGTGCTCGGTATCTTCGAACCGCGCGAACCCCACCGCGCCATTCCTGAAGTTGCCGATACGATCGCTACCGATCTCGGCCGCATCCGCGAGACGCTCGAAAATCTCGATCATCCGATCGGCATCTTTGCGGAGGATGGCCGCCCGCTGATCGTCAATGCCGCCTATCGCAATGGCAGCAAACCTGCGCCAGCCGGCAGCACGCCTGCGCCGGCCAGCGAGACTGCCTGGCATGAAAGCGTGCGGGAGCGCGACCTGCTGCGTACCATCATGGAGGATCTTCCGGTCGCCGCTTTCGTGCGCGACGAGGATCACCGGCTGGTCTACGCCAACCAATATTACGAGACCTTTACCGGCCACGCCCGCTCCAGAGCGCTCGGCATGACCGAACACGACATGTTCGGGCAGGAGGCAGGCGAGGCGATTTACCGGGAGAACCTGCGGGCGCTGAGAAACGGCGTGCTGACCGAGGTCGAGAGCAATCTGCCGAATACCGACGGGGAAATCTTCCAGGTCATCTCCCGCGTCAACCGGGTCGTCACACCTGATGGCAAGCGCTATGTCGTCGGTTCCTTCTCCGACATCACGCCGCTGAAAGCGCGCGAGAAGGAATTGATCGAGGCGCGCGAACAGGAAGAAGTCCTGCATCAGGAAATCGAGAGCATCCTGCGCTCGCTGCCGGTCGGCGTGCTGATCCTCGATAACGATCACACGATTCTCTACGTCAATGACGAGTTCTACAGTATCTGGGAACTGCCGCTCGACGACCGTTTCGATGGGCGGCCGTTCATCGATGTCATCAAGCGCAATCACGAGCTCGGCCGCTACGGCGACACGCAGGCGCCGGAAGATATCTATACGTTTCGCAAGGGGCTTTTCGAGGCTACAAACCCGGAGCCGATCCAGCTCGACTGGGCTGCCGGCAAGTCGGTCATCTTCGACTCCAGGCGCATTTCCAGCAATCGCATCCTGCTGACCTATTCCGATATTTCCGCCGTGCGGGTGCGCGAACAGGAAATCCATGAGGCGCGCGAGGCACTCGAAAACCTCGGCGAGATGATGCGCGATGCGACGCATGCGATGCCGCAGGGGCTGGCGATCGTCCAGGACGGCGTGATCAAGCTTTCCAATGACGGGCTGGCCGACGTGCTGCACATTCCGGCCGAACTGACGGACGTTGGCCGGGAATGGATCGATCTCTTCCAGTTCTGCGCCAATCGCGGCGATTTCCACGACAAGGCGGTCGAAACGCTGGAGGAGTGGCGCGCCAATATCGCAGCGCGCCAGCCGATCTCCACCGTTTTCCATGTCGGCGGCGAGCGCTGGGTGAACATGGACGCCACCATCAGCGAACGGCAGCACTGGGTGGCGCTCTTCACCGACGTCACCGAGATGAAGCAGCGCGAGGAGGAGCTGACGGAGCTTCTGTCGCGCGCCGAGGCCGCCGATCGCGCCAAATCGGAATTCCTCGCCAATATGAGCCACGAGATCCGCACGCCGATGAACGGTGTGCTCGGCATGGCGGAACTGCTGGCCAAAACCAATCTCGATACGCGCCAGAAGACCTTCGTCGACATCATCGTCAAGTCGGGCAATGCGCTGCTGACGATCATCAACGACATCCTCGATTTCTCGAAGATCGATGCCGGGCAGATGAAGCTGCGCAAGGCGGCCTTCGATGTGATCGAGGCTGTCGAGGATGTGGCGACGCTGCTTTCCTCGCCCGCTGCCGAGAAGGATATCGAGCTTCTGGTGCGCGCGGCGCCCGATCTGCCTGCAGCCGTCATCGGCGATGCCGGGCGCTTCCGCCAGATCGTTACGAACCTCGTCGGCAATGCGGTGAAATTCACCGAGCGCGGCCATGTCTTCGTCGATATCGGCTCCGAGCCATCCGCCGGCGGCGAGATCATGGTCAGCATCCGCATCGAGGATACCGGCATCGGCATTCCGCCCGAGAAGGTGGACTCGGTCTTCGACAAATTCTCGCAGGTCGACGCCTCGTCGACCCGTCGGCATGAAGGCACGGGCCTGGGCTTGGCAATCACTGCCGGTCTCGTCGATCTCTTCGGCGGTTACATCGATGTCGAAAGCGAATGGGGCAAGGGCTCGATCTTCACCGTCAAGCTGCCTTTCGCCATTGCCGCCGCTCGCGTCGAGCCGAAGCCGCTGCCGATCAACGTGCAGGGTGCGCGCGTTCTTGTCGTCGACGATAACGAGGTCAATCGCCGTATCCTGACCGAACAGCTGAGTCTCTGGGGCTTCGACGGCGTTGCCGCAGAAGGTGGCGCGACCGCTTTTGCCATCCTTGAGGCCGCCGCCGACCTCGGCATCAAGGTAGATGCCGTCGTGCTCGACTACCATATGCCCGACATGAACGGCGCCGAAGTCGCCCGTCGCCTGCGGGCCGACAGCCGCTTCGGGGAATTGCCGATCATCTTCCTGACGTCGATGGATATTTCAGGGACGGAGAAAGAATTTGCGGCGCTGAACGGCCATGCGCATCTGATGAAGCCGGCGCGCGCCAATCTGCTCCGCAACACGGTTGTCGAAGTCGTGCGTGCAAACCGTGTCAAGCAGGCCTCCGAGGCCGAGATCACGCGGCTGCAGAAGGAAGTGGAGGTGGCGCCGCCGCCTGCGCCCGCTCCGAAGCGCGCTGCCGATTTCGTCGATGTCCTCGTGGCCGAAGACAACGAAGTCAACCAGATCGTCTTCACACAGATCCTGCAGGGAACCGGGCTTTCCTTCCTCGTGGTCAATAACGGGCAGGAAGCTGTCGAAGCCTGGGAGCAGCATACGCCGCGCCTGATCATGATGGATGTCTCGATGCCCGTCATGAACGGTCACCAGGCAACCAGAATGATCCGCCAGAAGGAGCAGGGGCAGGGGCACCGCGTGCCCGTGATCGGTGTGACGGCGCATGCGCTGGAAAGCGACCGGGAACTGTGCCTCGATGCGGGTATGGACGACTATATGTCCAAGCCGATCAGCCCGGAGCTGCTGGAAGACAAGATCCGTCAGTGGCTGGGCGGTGGCGAATTGCAGCCGGGCCGTTCGGGCTACTAAGGCTTGATCCCACAGAGCATTTCCCGCTTGCCGGCAAAGCCCTTGCGTCGCTCGACAGTAAAGCCTGCGGCGGCGAGATTGCGGCGCACGAAGCCTGCGGCTGCATAGGTGGCGAAGCTTCCGCCGGGAAATGTCTTTTCGCAGACGAGGCGCATCAGCTCTTCCGACCACATGTCGCCGTTGCGCGACGGGGCGAAGCCGTCGAGATACCAGGCATCGAAGACGGGAACAGCTTCGGCGACACCGTCGAGGGCGCGGCCACAGACGACGCTGAGTCTCGTCTGGTCGTCGAGATCAATCGAGACGATGCCTTCGGGCATATCCGGCCAGAGGGCCGCCAGCGCCTGCCGTTCGGTATCGATTTCGGGCCAGTGAGCCAGTGCCCGGTCGATTTCCTCCCGGCGCATCGGATAGAGCTCGAAGGACATGAAGTGCAGGTGCTGGCCGGGCTGGCGGTAAAGCTTCCATTGCCGCCATGTCTCGGAAAAATTCAGCCCGGTGCCGAAGCCGAGTTCGCCGATAAGAAAGGTCGGGCGATCGTTCCATCGTTCAGGCAGACCGTTTCCAGAGAGGAAGACGTGGCCGCATTCCAGCCGACCGTCGGTCTGGCAATAAAAATGGTCGCCAAAGGCGGTCGAATAGGGCATATCGCCGTCGCGCCATTCGAGGGGCTGCGGCTTGCCCGCGTCGATCTGATCGGGATTAATGTCTGTCATGGAAAAAGCCGATAGTCCGGCCCTGGCCTCGGGTCAATCATCCATCGATCTCCTGATCATCGGCGGCGGCATCATGGGGCTGTGGGCGGCCGTCCATGCGGAGCGGCGTGGCATTGAAACGCTGCTCGTCGATGCGGGCCAGCTCGGAGGCGGCGCAAGCGGCGGACTGCTTGGCGCCCTGATGCCGCATATGCCGGACCGCTGGTCGGAAAAAAAGCAGTTCCAGTTCGATGCGCTTGTTTCTCTCGAAGCAGAGATTGCCGCCATCGAAGAGGCGACCGGTCTTTCTGCCGGTTATCGGCGCTCCGGCCGGCTCATTCCGCTGCCGAAGCCACATCTGCGCAAGATTGCGTCAGGCCATTCCGCAGATGCCGAGGCCCATTGGAAGGCGGGGGAACGGCGGTTCCATTGGCATGTGCTGGACCGACCGCCGGGTGACGGCTGGATCGATGCGGCGGCCGGCGAGAGCGGTTTCGTGCATGATACGCTTGCCGCCCGCGTTGCGCCTCGTTCGCTTGTCGCTGCCCTGGCAGCCTTTCTGCGCAAGGCGAGGCATGTCCGTGTGCTGCAAAATATGGACATCCTGGACCTTGATCCGGTACGGGGAACGGCGTCGACCGGAGCCGGGACGATCGCCTTCGGGCGCTGCATCCTTGCCGCGGGATATCGCTCATTTCCCCTTCTGGAGAAGCTGACGCCGGGCCTGCAAAAACCTCTCGGACAAGCCGTGAAAGGGCAGGCTGCGCTGTTTGCCGCCGATATCGATCCCGGCTTGCCGACGATCTTCCGGGATGGGCTTTATGTCGTCGCGCATGAGGGCAGTCATGTGGCTGTCGGCAGCACCAGCGAAAACAGCTTCGCCGACCCCTTTTCCACGGACGAGCAGCTCGACGTGCTGATCGAGGCGGCCCGAGACATGGTGCCGGCGCTGCGCGATGCGCCTGTCATCGAGCGCTGGGCCGGATTGCGCCCCAAGGCGGTCGACCGCGACCCGATGGTCGGAGCGCATCCGGCGAATCGCAACCTCATTGCCTTGACGGGTGGCTTTAAGGTCAGCTTCGGCCTGGCGCACCGGCTGGCGGAGGCGGCAATATGCATCGCAAGCGATGTACCTACGGAATTTTTATTGCCGGAAAGCTTTGGAATTTCAAACCACATCGCGGTCTCTTCACGTTAGACGTGAATTAGAAACCGCTCCGCTTCGTTATTCTGTCATGCAAATCACCTATCTGCTTGCGCATCAAGGGCGCGGGACGCGATCCCGCGCTCATTTCATCCGATGGAGGAAATCGCATGCGCTATGCCATTTGCTTCACGCCATCAGCGAGCGATCCGCTCTCGCATGTGGCGGCCAGTTGGCTTGGCCGCAACGTATTTTCAGGCGATATGGTCGAGCCCCCGGCAATCCGCGGGCTCGGTATCCATGAGATCGCCTTTCATACGGCAGTGCCGCGTCGCTACGGATTCCATGGCGTGTTGAAGGCTCCTTTCCACCTCTCTTCCGAGGTGTCCGAATCGCAACTCCTGCGCGACATGATGCGGTTTTGCGGGACGCTTTCGCCTTTCCAGATTCCGCGTCTGGAAGTTGCGCGTCTCGGCACATTCTACAGCCTGTCACCGATCCGGCCCTGCGATCAGGTTCACTACGTCGCTTCGGCGATCGTTCAGGAATTCGATCGTTTCCGGGCGCCGCTGACCGAGGCGGATATCGAGCGCAGCGATCCTGATGGTCTTTCGGCGGCGCAATTTGCGAACCTGCATCGCTGGGGCAATCCTTACGTGATGGATGAGTTCCGCTTCCATATGCCGGTCACAGGTCCGGTCAACGCGGTCGACATGCCACGCATCGAGCAGGCGCTGCGATCGCTCTTCGATCCGGTGCTTGTCGAGCCGGTGACGGTCTCGAATGTCGCGCTGATGATCGAAGAAGGTGCCGGCGGGCCGTTCCGGGTCCACTCGCTGCATCCGATGGGCAAGGTGAGCGCGCGCAAGATCGCCTGAGGCGCCGAGCCTCGGGCCAAAGGTCATCTACGCACTTTTACGCCTCGACATTCCGCCAGTGGATGTTACCGTTTCACCTGTCTTTTCAGAAGGTGATTTGATGGTATCCGAGACCTATCCGCGCAATCTCGTCGGTTACGGGCGCAAGACCCCCGATCCGAAGTGGCCCGGCGAGGCGCGCGTCGCAGTGCAGTTCGTCATCAACTACGAAGAGGGCGGCGAGAGCTCTATTCTCGACGGCGATCCGGCTTCGGAAAACCTGCTGTCGGAAATCGTCGGCGCGCAGCCCTGGCCGAACCAGCGCAATCTCAACATGGAGTCGATTTATGAATATGGCTCCCGTGCCGGTTTCTGGCGGCTCTGGCGTCTTTTCACCGATCTCAAGGTGCAGGCAACCGTCTATGGCGTGACGCTTGCCATGGCCCGCAATCCGGAAGCGGTCGCCGCCATGAAGGAAGCCGGCTGGGAGATTGCCAGCCACGGCTATCGCTGGCTGGAATACAAGGATTTCCCGGAAGATCTGGAGCGTAAGCACATCCTTGAGGCTGTGCGGCTGCACACCGAGCTGGCTGGGGAGCGGCCCTATGGCATGTACCAGGGCAAGCCCTCCGACAACACGCTGCGGCTGGTGCAGGAGGAGGGCGGTTTCCTGTATTCTTCGGACTCTTATGCCGACGATCTGCCCTATTGGGTGAAGGGCATCGACGACAATCCTTTCCTCATCATCCCCTATACGCTCGATACCAACGACATGCGGTTTGCCACGCCGCAGGGCTTCAATTCCGGCGACCAGTTCTTTGCCTATCTCAAGGATGCGTTCGATACGCTCTACGAGGAGGGCAAGGAGGGCAGCCCGAAGGTGATGTCCGTCGGCCTGCATTGCCGTCTCGTCGGCCGGCCGGGGCGCATAGCCTCGCTGCGACGTTTCATCGAATATGTGCTGAAGCACGACAAGGTCTGGATTCCGCGCCGCGTCGAGATTGCGCAGCACTGGCATGCGAACCATAAGCCGGAAACGATCTGATGATCTCGCGCAACGAGTTTGTGTCCCGCTTCGGCGGCGTATTCGAGCATTCGCCGTTCATTGCCGAACGGGCCTATGACGACGGTTTTGTCAGCGAAAAGCTGACAGTGGACCGCGTGCATACGGAGCTTGTGGCCATATTCCGCGCCGCGAGCCGAGAGGAGCGTCTCGGTGTCTTGCGCGCTCATCCCGATCTTGCCGGGCGGCTGGCGATATCGGGCGAGCTGACTGAAGATAGCAAAAAGGAGCAGGCGGGCGCCGGGCTTGACCGCTTGAGCCCCGCCGAACATGCGCGCTTCACCGAACTCAATTCCGCCTATACGCAGAAATTCGGCTTTCCCTTCATCATCGCCGTGAAGGGGCTGAACAAGGATGACATCCTTGCCGCTTTCCAAAAGCGGATCGACAACAGCAGCGACGAGGAATTCGTGACTGCGGCAGCACAAGTCGAGAAGATCGCGCTGCTTCGCCTGACATCCATGCTTCCGGAGACTTGAATGACCGATACCCCAGATACCAGCCTGCCAGCCTTCGCCACCGGCGCCATCAATCTCGCCTCGGCCCGTCTCGGCGCCAAGGGACTTTCTGCCACCGACGAATTCTTCGCGCCGCTGGAGCGCATGCTGCAGGATGTGCCGGCAAGCTTCGATCCGGATCTCTACGACGATAACGGCAAGTACATGGACGGCTGGGAAAGCCGCCGCAAGCGCGTTCCCGGCCATGACTGGGCGATCGTCAAGCTTGCCATGCCGGGCCGCATCTTCGGCTTCGATGTCGATACCAGCTATTTCACCGGCAATTACCCGCCGCATTGCTCGATCGAGGCTGCCTTCGTGGAGAGCGGCGACCCGACCGATGCGACGCAGTGGAGCGAAATCCTGACGAAGTCGCCGCTCGGCTCCAGCGCGCACCACTTCTTCGAAAATGCCGACAAGCAAAAGATCTGGACGCATCTGCGCCTGCATATCTATCCGGATGGTGGCGTGGCGCGCCTGCGGGTCTATGGTTCGGCCTATTTCGACTGGTCGAAGGTCGGCGCCGGCGAGGAAGTCGATCTCGCCTATATCTTCAACGGCGCGAAGGCGCTTGCCTGGTCGGATGCGCATTACGGCCATCCCGACAAGCTGCTCGGCCCCGGACGTGGCCTCAATATGGGCGATGGATGGGAAACCAAGCGTCGCCGCGGCCCGGGCCATGACTGGGCAATCATCCGCCTCGGTCATCCCGGCACGATCAAGCGCGTCATCGTCGACACCGCCTTCTACAAGGGCAACTTCCCCGACACCTGCGAACTGTTTGGCGCCTACCTGCCTGATCTCGGCGACACGCTTTCGGAGGCCGATATCGCTGCCTCCGAAAGCTGGAAGCCGATCCTGCCTCGCAGCAAGCTGCAGATGGACCATATCCATGAATATGGCAGCGACGTCGTTGCCGATATCGGCCCGGTCACACATGTGCGCTATGCCATGCATCCGGATGGCGGAACGATGCGCCTTCGGCTTCATGGGGTGAAGGCTTGAGTTCTTTCCTCTTTCCAACGCGTCCCTTATATTCGCGGCATCAGGAGTGATGCCGCGATGAGACCGTCGGAAGTGCTGGAGAAGAACAGGCAGGCGATCCGCGAAGCGACCAAGCGCTTCAACGCGACAAACCCGCGAGTCTTCGGCTCCGTCGCCCGCGGCGAGGATCGGCCGGATAGCGATCTGGATATTCTGGTGGATGCTTTGCCGGGCGGCACATTGCTGACACTTGGCGGTTTGCAGGACGCGTTGGAGCAAATGATGCTTGGCACGCCGATCCACTTGCTGACCCCCGGCGACTTTCCCGAACCGATCCGCATCCGGGTTCTTTCCGAGGCGAAGTCCATATGAACGAAAGTCGTATCCCGTATCTTCTCGAGCGGATGCGATCCGCGGCGGCCGAGGCCAACGCAATGATCGCGGATGTCAGCAAGCAGCGGTTTCTTGAGGATATTATCCTGCAGCGCGCTGTCGGGATGAGTCTCTTGATGGCGTCGGAAACAGCTGCTCAGCTGATGAAGATTCATCCCGAATTTCCTGTCGAGCACCCGGAATTTCCATGGGGGGCGATGCGCGGTATGCGCAACCGCATCGCCGATGGTTATTTCGACATTGATCTTGAGACAGTCTGGGCCACAGCCAAGGACGATGTGCCTGATCTGCTCGACAGGCTCGATCTTGTCCGCAACTGGCGTGCGCAGGGCGAATAGTAGGCAATGTCCCGATATCTCGACATACAACCTCTCACAAAGTCCGCCTTCGCGCCGTTCGGCGAGGTGATCGAAGCCGATCCGGCAAACATGCGCTCTATCAACGGCGGCAATACCGAGCGCTTCCATGCGCTTGCGGCACCCGAAGCCGTGGGCGAGGGCGCGCGGATCATCATCAATCTCTTTCGCGGCCAGCCACGCGGCTTTCCCTATGACGTCGGCATGATGGAGCGGCATCCATTCGGCAGCCAGAGCTTCTCGCCGATATCGGGCCGTCCTTTCCTCGTCGTCGTCTCCGAAGATGAGGACGGGCGCCCGGGGCGACCTCGGGTCTTTCTCGCCCGCGGCGATCAGGGCGTGAACTATCGGCGCAATGTCTGGCACCATCCGCTGATGGCGCTCGGCGAGCCCTCCGATTTTCTGGTTGTCGATCGTGACGGGCCTGGCAACAATCTGGAAGAATTCTTCTTCGACATCCCCTTCATCATCAAAGAGCCAGAGCTATGACCGGACTGACCACCCATGTTCTCGATACTGCTCTCGGCAAGCCGGCGCAGGGGCTGAGGATCGATCTCTTCCATATCGAGGGTGAGGTTCGCCACCATCTCAAGTCCGTCGAAACCAATGCGGATGGGCGGGTCGATGGCGGGCCGATCCTGATCGGCGAGAGCTTTCGAACCGGCACTTACGAACTGCTCTTCCATGCCGGCGATTATCTCAGGGCAAACGGCACGCCGCTGCCGCATCCGGCCTTCCTCGATCTCGTGCCGATCCGCTTCGGCATCGCGGATACCTCGGCGCATTACCATGTGCCGCTGCTGATCTCGCCCTATGGCTATTCCACCTATCGGGGCAGCTGACATGCGCTTTGCCGCGATCGCAGATATTCATGGAAACCATGCGGCTCTGGAAGCGGTGCTTGCCGACATGGCAGCACTGGGCATTACCGATATCGTCAATCTCGGCGACTGCTTCAGCGGTCCGCTGGAGGCTGGCAAGGTGGCGGACCGGCTGCTGTCACTCGCCATTCCGACCGTGCGCGGCAATCACGACAGATATCTGATCGAGCAGCGGCCGGAGGATATGCACATCTCCGACTCCGCCGCCTATGCGCAGCTCGACGCCGCGCATCTCGATTGGCTGCGGTCGCTGCCGGTCGACCTGATCTACCGGGATGAAGTCTATCTCTGCCACGCAACGCCTGAGGATGATAATCTCTACTGGCTGGATATGGCCGCTGCCGATGGCAGCGTGGTGTTCAGGCCGCAGGCAGAGATCGAAGCGCTGGCGGAAGGTATCGAAAGCCCATTGATCCTATGTGGCCACACACATATTCCGCGCATGGCGGCGCTGTCCGGCGGCCGCCTGATCGTCAATCCCGGCAGCGTCGGTTGCCCGGCCTATGATGACGACAAGCCCTATCCGCACAAGGTCGAAACCGGCCACGCGATGGCGAGTTATGCGGTGCTGGAAAAATCGGCCAGTGGATGGACGGCACAATTCCGCAATATCCGATACGACAACATGGCTATGTCGGCGTTGGCAAAGGCCAACGGTCGCCCAGAATGGGCGTCTGCGCTCGCGAGCGGTCGCGTGCGCTGAGCCTCGAGAATCTTCGTTTTTCCTCGAAGCACGAAGATGCTCTGTCTCTCTGTTTTTGCGCAATTCCCGGCGGAAAACCGCTGTGCACTTTTGCTGGAATTGCTCTATTGCCGCCCTGCGATGATCGAGGAATCGACATCCTTGATGTCGCGCTTGCCGCAGAGCGCCATGGTGATGTCCATCTCCTTGCGAATGATCTCGAGCGCCAGCGTGACGCCCTCCTTGCCCATGGCGCCGAGGCCATAGAGGAAGGGGCGGCCGATATAAGTGCCGCGTGCGCCGAGCGCGACTGCCTTCAGAACATCCTGGCCGGAGCGGATACCACCATCGATATGCACTTCGAGACGGTCGCCGACGGCATCGACGATCCGCGGCAGCATGCTGATCGTAGAAGGGGCGCCATCGAGCTGGCGACCGCCATGATTGGAGACGATGATGGCGTCGGCGCCGGTGTCGGCTGCCTGCTTCGCATCCTCGATATCGAGAATGCCCTTGATGATCAGCGGACCACCCCATTGTTCCCTAATCCAGGCGACATCTTTCCACGATAGCTGCGGGTCGAATTGTTCGTTCGCGAAGGTGGTGATCGAGGGAAGGTCGTCGAGGCCCTTGGCGTGGCCGAGGATGTTGCCGAAGTTGCGACGCTTCGTCTTCATCATCTCCATGCACCAGAAAGGGCGCGTCGCCATCTGCCAGATATGTTTCGGCGTGAATTTCGGCGGGGCGGACAGGCCGTTGCGCAGATCCTTGTGGCGCTGGCCGATGATCTGCAGGTCGGCGGTCAGTACCAGCGCTGAGCATTTGGCGGCTTTGGCGCGGTTGATGAGATCGACCACGAAACCCCTGTCGCGCATGACGTAGAGCTGGAACCAGAATGGTTTCGTCGTGGCGGAGGCGACATCCTCGATCGAGCAGATGCTCATGGTCGAGAGCGTGAAGGGTACGCCGAATTCCTCGGCGGCGCGGGCCGCCAGCATTTCACCGTCGGCATGCTGCATGCCGGTCATGCCGGTCGGAGCAAGTGCCACCGGCATCGACACGTTCTGGCCGACCATCGTCGTCTTGAGCGTGCGGTTGGTCATGTCGACCAGCACGCGCTGGCGCAGCCTGATATCCCTGAAATCGGCTTCGTTCGCGGCGTAGGTCGATTCCGTCCAGGCGCCGGAATCCGCATAGTCGAAGAACATCTTCGGCACGCGGCGCTGAGCCATTTTCTTGAGATCGGCGATGGTAAGCGGCGTGGCCATGAAGCAAACCTTCACATCTGAACGATGCTCTCGCATACCATGCTTTTTCCGCCTTTGGTATTTGATTCCAGGTCGGTTTTCGTCTCAGCCGGCAGCTTGGGAAAGCCCGCTTTTCATCGCCACGCCGGCCACATATGTTTCCGCCACGGAGCGGTCGTCGCCCATCGTCTGCAGCAGGAACAACTCCTCGGGAAGCGTCTTCACCACTTCCATCTTCAGGGCCATGGCAGGTGTCGCGGCGGCATCGAGAACGACGAGGTCGGCATCCGTGCCGGGCTCCAGCGTGCCGATCCTGTCGGCCAGCGAGAGTGCCTCGGCATTGCCGAGCGTCATGTAATAATAGCTGTCGAGCGGGTTCAGCCGTTCGCCCAGAAGCTGCTGGATCTTGTAGGCCTCGTCCATGGTCCGCAGCATGGAATAGCTGGAACCGCCGCCGATATCGGTGGCGACGCCGATACGAACAGGCTTCTCGCGGCGCGAGAGCGCCTTCAGCGGAAAGAGGCCGGAGCCTAGAAACAAGTTCGAAGTCGGGCAATGGACGGCGACCGCGCCGGTCTCGCTCATGGCGTCGGCTTCGCGCTCCGAAAGATGGATGGCGTGGCCGAAGAGGCTCTTCGGTCCGAGCAGGCCATAGCGGGCGTAGATATCGGTGTAGTCGATCGCCTCCGGATAGAGCTCGCAGGTGAATTTGATCTCGTCGTGATTTTCCGACAGATGCGTCTGGATGTGCAGGTCGGGGAATTCGCGGGCGAGTGCTGCCGTTGCCTCCATTTGGGCGGGCGTCGAGGTGATCGCAAAGCGCGGCGTGATGGCGACGTGGTTGCGGCCCTTGCCATGCCAGTCGGCAATCACCTGCCGGGTCTCGTCGTAGCCCATCTCAGGCGTGTCGAGCAGCCCCTGCGGTGCGTTGCGGTCCATCATCACCTTGCCGCCGACCATGCGCATGTTGCGGCGCAGAGCTTCTGCGAAATAGGCATCGGCAGATGTCTTATGAACGGAGCAATAGGCAACCGCCGTCGTCGTGCCATGGCGGATCAGCTCGTCGTAGAAATGCGTGGCTATCCTCTGCGCATGGGCGCTTTCGACGAAGCGGCACTCCTCCGGGAAGGTGTAAGTGTTCAGCCATTCCAGAAGGTTTGCGGCATAGGAGGCAATGACCTGCATCTGCGGGAAATGCAGATGCGTGTCGATCAGGCCCGGCATGATGAGATGCGGGCGATGATCGATTTCGCTGACGTCTTCGGGCGCCTTCGCCTTGATGTCGTCATAGGCGCCGACAGCTGCGATGATGCCATCCTCGATCAGCAGACCGCCATCCGTCTCATAAATATAGCTCTCGCTATCGGCGAGGCTGAGCGGGGCGCGGCGGAAGGAGAGCAGACGCCCGCGCAGGAGTGTTGTGGTCATTCTCGTTTGCCTTCGACTGCGCTTTCGAACCAGGCGACGAGCAGCTTGCGCTCGTCGGGGGTGATGTCGGTCACGTTGCCCGGCGGCATGGCATGGCTGCGGCCGGCCTGTATATAGATTTCCCGCGCATGCGCGGCAATTTCCGCGTCATTTTCCAGAGCGACGCCTTTCGGTGGCCGGGCGATGCCTTCATAGACCGGCTCTGCGGCATGGCACATGGAACAGCGTGTGGAGACGAGCTGCTTCACGGCGGGAAAATGCGGATCGCCGGCAAACTGCTGGAAGGCGGGAGCGACCGACGCGTTTTCATCTTCGCCCGTCAGCAACTTGGGCACGGTCGATAGCCACATGATGAGGATGAAGAGCACGACGGTGACGATCCAGGTCCAGGTCGGTCGTCCCTTGCGGGCATGAGTGGTGTTGAACCAGTGGCGGATCGTGACGCCCATCAGGAAGACCAATGCGGCGATCACCCAGTTGAAGGCGGTGCCGAAAGCCAGCGGATAGTGGTTCGACAGCATGAAGAAGATGACGGGCAGCGTCAGGTAGTTGTTATGGAGAGAGCGCTGCTTGGCCATGTAGCCATATTTGGCGTCCGGCGTTCGGCCGGCGATCAGGTCGGCGACGACGATCTTCTGGTTGGGAATGATGATCATGAAGACGTTGGCCGACATGATGGTGGCGGTGAAGGCGCCGAGATGCAGGAAGGCGGCGCGGCCGGTGAAGACTTGCGTGTAACCCCAGCCCATGAAAACCAGCACGACATAGAGGACTGCCATCAGGCCCCAGGTGTTCCTGCCGAGCGGCGATTTGCAGAGCAGGTCGTAGATGATCCAGCCGCCGGCCAGTGATGCAAGCGAGATCAGGATCGCCACCGGTCTGCTGATATCGAGCACATGGCGGTCGATCAGGAAGAGGTCGGCGCCGCCATAATAGACGATGCAGAGCATCAGGAAGCCGGAGAGCCAGGTGAAATAGCTCTCGTACTTGAACCAGGTCAGATGTTCCGGCATCTGCGCCGGCGCCACCAGATATTTCTGGATATGGTAGAAGCCGCCGCCATGGACCTGCCATTCCTCGCCGTGAACACCGGCGGGCAGATGCGGCCGCTTCACCAGCCCCAGGTCGAGCGCGATGAAATAGAAGGACGATCCGATCCAGGCGATCGCGGTGATGACATGGAACCAGCGCGCCGCAAAGGCCAGCCACTCCCAGGCTATTGCATATTCATACATTCAGTTCCCCTGTTCTTCTTCCCGACTCGTGAGATTGCGAGAAATTCAAGCGCGAGGAAAGGGGGCACGTGGGGTTTCTTGCCGCAGTGGAGATCGCAGGAAGAGCTTGCCGGGTGCGGCATTTGTGCTAAGGCATCGCCGACGACGCTAATAAGGAGCCGCTGAAACATGCAGATCGAAGTCCCTTGCCCGAAGTGCCGCAACACGCGCATGAAATTTCCGCGCCCGCAGCCGATCGACAGCGACATCATCACCTGCTTCAACTGCAATTTCGAACTCGGCACCTATGGCTCGATCAAGACCAAGATGGTGGCGATGCTGAACCGCGTTGCGGCTGCCGAGGAGCAGCAGAAGAAGCACTAATTCACGGTTTAAGCCGGTGCAGTCGTGCCGGCCGCGGCAAGGGGCCGTGCACCGATGTCGGTAAGCCGAGCCCGGTTCCTGAGAAGGCGGTAGCCGAGGCGCGGCAGCGTCATGATCCATTCCTGGCCATCCGGCTGTTGTCCGAGTGCCTCGCGCAGATGGGTGATCTGTACAGAAAGATTACCCTCCTCGACCATCAGCCCGGGCCAGCCCGCCTCAATTAAGGTGTCTTTTCCAACCTGGCGACCGTCGGGTATCAAGCAGCGCCTTGAGCAGTGAAATCGCGCGCTGGCCGAGCGCAACTGGCTGGCCATCCCGCAGCAAGCCGCTGCCGGGGTCGAGCATGAAACCGCCGAAAGCATATCACTGCTCTTCCGTCGCAGTGCTTATATCCGCGCAATTTGAGGTGGCAATCTGGTTGTACGCTGTGCTGTGGAGCGGACGTCTCATTTGCACGCCTTAAAAAATGGCGGATTTCTGCGACATTTTATCCACCGCTAATGCTCCAAAGTGGAGCAAACGATTCCTTGAAATGTGAAGATCGGGTTACAGTTTTGAAATACAGGCCGCCGGGATGAGGTGGAAACCGCATGACACTGGCGGCGCATTCATCGACGGAGAAGATGCCCATGCGCAGCATTCTGACATGCGTGATGATTGCCTATGCGTCGTTCGCGACAGCCCACGACGCCGCTACGGGTTGGAGTTACGACCCCTACTGTTGCAATGGAAATGCCGAAAACGGCGATTGCCAGATGATCCCGTCCAAGACCGTGGCCATCACGCCGGATGGCTATCGCGTGACGCTGAGACCCGGCGATCACCGGCTGGTAACGCGAAGCCATGTCTTCCTGCTGCCGATGACCAGGGCGATGCATTCAGGCGATAGCGACTACCATATCTGCCTGTTCCCGAACGAAGATACGCCGCGATGTTTCTATGCGCCCGATATGGGCTACTGAGAGGATTTAAGCCCCGCCATTTTGCGTGACATGTTCAGTCCTGCTCCACATCGAATTTCTGCAGCAGCCATTTCCGGAAATTTTTGATTTTCGGCACGTTCCGCCTGTTTTCAGGATAGCCGAGCCAATAGTCGCGCCCGTCATTGCCGGTCAGTTCAAAGGGCTGATAAAGCCTGCCGGCGGCGACATCGTCCTGGAAATGGCCGGGATTGAGCATGGCGACCCCGCCGCCGGCAATGGCGATGCTGGCATCGAGGATCTGGGTGCCGAATTCGCTTTTCGGATAGCGGGAGAGATCGGCGTCCTTGACTCCGGCCGCCGTGAACCATTCTGCCCACCAGGAATCGCCGGCGCTGATCAGGAAAAGCTTCAGCAGGTCTGCCGGCTCGTGGATGCCACCGATTTCGGCCGCGAGCTTGGGGCTCAGCATGGGGGAGTAATCAAGTCTCATCAGCCGATGACTGATCAGGCCCGGCCAATCGCCGCGACCCCAACGGATCGCCACGTCGGCGGCCTCTTTCTGGAAATCGACGATTGTGCCCGATGTGATCAGCCTCACCGCAATATCAGGATATTGCAGCTGGAACGCGCCGATGTAGCGCGAGAGCCATTGCTGGGCAAAGGTCGCCGTCGAATGGATCGTCAGCGTTTCCCCGGTCGCCTTGCGCATCGAGGCCATGGCTTCGATCAGAATGTTGAATGCTTCGGAGACCCTGGGCGCGAGATGTTTGCCTGCTTCCGTCAACTCGATCTGGCGGGGCAAGCGCAGGAAGAGCGGCTCGCCGATATTCTCCTCCAGAAGCTTGATCTGATAGCTGACCGCCGTCTGCGTCATGCCGAGCTCGTCGCCGGCTTTGGTGAAACTGCTGAGCCGAGCCACGGCTTCGAAGACGCGCAGCGCATTCAGCGGGAACTGCTTCGACAGCTTCATGGATAAGTTCTCTTTATGGATGCAGACGGTTGTTCGATTGGAATTGCAGCATTTTTCCCGGCAAACTGCAATCATCTCATCAAACCATCAAGGTGATGTCATGGATTGCCAAACTATCGAAGAGCGTTCTCCCACAAGAGAAGGATTGCTCACCATCACGATCCGCCGGCTGGCCCGGGGGATCGGCAGCCGGATGCCGCAGCTGGATATGGATGTCACACCCGATCGCATCAAGCGTGATCTCGGCTTCCTGGACGGACGCGATCCGCGTTACGAGGATGACCGGTTGCGATAGGCGGCAAGTGCGGTCAAGATTTCGGCTGCAGTCATGGCAGCGATCACCTCGGGGCGTTTGTCCTTCACCGCCGATCCGCCGATCGGCAAAGTAAGGCGATCGAGCCAGGAGCGTTCGCCGCCTGCCTCACGGGAAAGCCAGCTTGCAAAGGTTGCGCGTTTGGTCGCCGAGCCGATCATGCCGATGTAGGCCAGATCGGTGCGGGCGAGCGCTTCATGAGCGATCAGGAAATCCAGCGCATGGTCGTGGGTGAGGATGACGAGTGCCGCACCAGCAGGAATATCTTTCACCAATGCCTCGGGCATCGGCACCAACAGGCATTTTGTCCGAGCTGGAAGATTGGCAAGCTCATCCTGCCGGGTCTCGATGACGGTGACCGAAAGCGGCAGCGGGGCGAGTGCGGTGGCAAGGGCGCGGCCGACATGCCCGGCGCCGAAGACGTAGACCTCGGGCAGGCGTTCTGCCTCGTCTTCCTGCTTCTTCTCCAATTCGCCTCTGACCGCATCTGTCACATGCCGAAAGCGCAGTTGCGTGCGGCCGCCGCAGCATTGGCCGATTTCCGGTCCGAGCGGAATATCCATCATGTCAGTGCCGCCGGTGCCCGCCAGCAATTCGCGGGCATTGCCGATGGCGATGAATTCAAAGTGACCGCCGCCGATCGTGCCCCACATGCTGCCAGCCGCGACCAGCATGAAGGTGCCGGCCTCGCGCGGCGTCGAGCCCTGTGTATCGGTGATTTCGACGAGGATCGCTTCGGGCTGCAGGACCAGAAAGGCGCGGAAGTCGCTGCCGGGCACAAAACCGGAAAGGATCTCGCGCCGCGTCATGGCTACACCCTCTTCATCCTCTCGACAGCCATCAGCACACGTTCGGGCGTTGCGGGCGCATCGAGATGGGGACAGACGCGGTAGTTCGCGACACTGGCAACGGCCATGGAGAGCGCTTCGAGGACCGATATTGCCAGCATGAAGGGCGGTTCGCCGACGGCCTTGGAACGGCCGATCGTGGCTTCCGCATTCTCGGACCATTCGGCGAGTTGCACATTGAAAATCTTCGGGCGGTCGGAAGCGAGCGGGATCTTGTAGGTGGAGGGCGCGTGCGTGCGCAGGCGGCCCTTGTCGTCCCACCACAGTTCTTCGGTCGTCAGCCAGCCCATGCCCTGAACGAAGGCGCCCTCGACCTGGCCTATGTCGATTGCCGGGTTCAGCGAACGGCCGACATCATGGAGGATATCGGTGCGGTCGATCAGATACTCGCCGGTCAGTGTGTCGATCGAGACTTCGGTGCAGGCGGCGCCATAGGCAAAATAGTAGAAGGGCGTGCCGCGGCCGGCCTTGCGGTCCCAGTGGATCTTCGGCGTCTTGTAGAAGCCGGCAGCGGAAAGCTGCACGCGGGCGAAATAGGCCTGCTTGATGAAATCGGGGAAGGGGATTTCGATCTCGCCGACCCGCACGCGGTTCGGCAGGAAGGTGATCTCCGAGACCGGAACCTCCCATTTCTCGGCCGCGAAGGCGACCAGTCGTTCCTTGAGCTGGCGCGCCGCGTCATAGGCGGCCATGCCGTTCAGGTCCGAGCCGGAAGACGCGGCCGTGGCCGACGTGTTCGGCACTTTGGCTGTCGTGGTCGCCGTGATCTTCACCCTGTCGATATCGACCTGGAAGCTGTCGGCCAGGACCTGCGCCACCTTGGTATAGAGGCCCTGGCCCATCTCGGTGCCGCCATGGTTCAGGTGGATCGAGCCGTCCTGATAGATATGGACGAGCGCGCCGGCCTGGTTGAAGGCGGTCATGGTGAAGGAAATGCCGAACTTGACCGGCGTCAGCGCGATGCCCTTGCGGATGTAGCGGCTGTCTCGATTGAAGGCGACGATGGCATTGCGCCGGACGCGGTAGTCGGCGCTGTCCTCCAGCTCCTCGACCACACGGGCGATGATGTTATCCTCGACTTCCTGATGATAAGGCGTCGTCGTGCGTCCCGAGCCCGGCTGACCGTAGAAATTCAGCTTGCGGATATCGAGCGGATCCTTGCCAACGGCATAGGCGATCTCCTCGATGAAGCGTTCGGCGCCGAGCATGCCCTGCGGGCCGCCGAAACCGCGGAAGGCGGTGTTGGAGACCGTATGCGTCTTCAGCGGCTGAGAGACCAGGTGCACATGCGGATAGAAATAGCTGGAATCGGCATGGAAGAGCGCGCGGTCGGTGACCGGGCCCGACAGATCCGAGGAGAAACCGCAGCGGGCCGAATAGGTGGCGTCGACCGCATGAATGCGGCCCTCGTCATCGAAGCCGAGTTCATAGTCGACACGAAAATCGTGGCGCTTGCCGGTGGCGCTCATATCCTCGTCGCGGTCGGGGCGGAACTTGATGGCGCGTTTCAGCTTCTTGGCGGCGACTGCGGCAAGGGCTGCGAACTGGTTGCCCTGTGTTTCCTTGCCGCCGAAGCCGCCGCCCATGCGGCGCACGTTCACAGTCACGGCATTCGATGGAATGTTCAGAACATGGCCGACGATATGCTGGATTTCGCTTGGATGCTGGGTCGAAGACCAGACGGTGACCTCATCGTCCTCGCCTGGGATCGCCATGGCGATATGGCTTTCGAGGTAGAAATGTTCCTGGCCGCCGATGCGCATGCGGCCTTTCAGCCGGCGCGGGGCGTTTGCCATTTCTGTTTCGGGCTCACCCCGCTTCAGCGTCATTGGCGTGATGACGAGCGGGCTGCCGTTCTCGATGGCGCCGTCGATATCGCTCCAGTGCGGCAGATCGCGATATTCGATCGTCGCCTTGCGGGCGGCGCGGCGGGCGATCTCGCGGGTTTCGGCAATCACCGCAAAGATCGGCTGGCCGTGGAATTGCACCAGGGTTTCGGCAAGCAGTGGTTCGTCATGGCTACCGTTCGAGCTGACGTCGTTGACACCCGGAATGTCCTTGCCGGTGAAGACCCAGACGACGCCGGGATAGGCCGCGACCTCCGACAGGTCCATCGAGACGATCTCGGCATGGGCGCGGTCGGACATGCCGAGCGCGCCGTGCAAGAGATCCGAGGGTTCGGGAATATCGTCGATATAATCGGCACTTCCGGTGACATGCTTATGCGCTGAATCATGACGCAGCGAGACATGCATCTGGCCGTTGATGAGCTTGCGATCCTCGAAGGTAGACTTGTCCATTAGATGCCTCCTTCAGGAGGAAATGTGGTGCCGCGTGGCCCCCTCATCCGCCCTTCGGGCACCTTCTCCCCGCTGGGGAGAAGGGGATGCCGGGTCGTGTCGTTTCCCCCTTCTCCCCTCGGGGAGAAGGTGCCCGAAGGGCGGATGAGGGGGCGGCTTGCGCCGATATGCGTCATCCTCATGATGCCACCTCCTCGAACCGCTTCAGTTCAGCGGGCGCACCGACCGTTTCGAGGTAAAACCGCGTCAGCAGGTTCTTAGCCGTCAACTGGCGATATTCAGCGGTCGCGCGCCAGTCCGTCAGCGGCTGGAAGTCGGTGTCGAAGGCCGGGCGTGCAGCCTCTATGGTTGCTTCCGTCCAGGGCTCGCCGATCAACTCGGCCTCGACGCTGCGGGCGCGCTTGGGCGTTGCCGCCATGCCACCGAGTGCAATGCGGATGTCAGTCACGCGGTCTGTCTCATCCAGCACCAGATAGAAGGCGCCGAGTACGGCGGTGATATCCTCGTCCCGGCGCTTGCTGATCTTGTAGACTGCGAATTTGGCGTCTGCGACCGGGTAGGGCACGAAGACGCTTTCGACGAATTCGCCTGGCTGGCGGTCCTGCTTGCCGTAGGCGATGAAGTAATCCTCCAGCGGGATCGTGCGGGCGCCTTCGGCCGAGCGCAGCGTCAATTGCGCGCCGAGTGCGATCAGGGGCGGCGGGCTGTCGCCGATCGGCGAGCCGTTGGCGATATTGCCGCCGATCGTGCCCATGTTGCGCACCTGATCGCCGCCGATACGGGTGATGAGGCGGGCAAAGGCGGGGATCTTCCGGGCGATGGTGTCGAGCGCGCGGGTGTAGGTGACGCCGGCGCCGATCGCGATGCCATATTCGCCCGCGGTAATCGTCTGAAGCTCCGTCAGGTGATTGATGAAGACGACGGGGTTCAGCTGACGCATCTGCTTCGTCACCCAGAGGCCGACATCGGTGGAGCCGGCAACGATGGTCGCCGTCGGCTCGGCCGCAAGCACCCGCGCAAGCGCGTCAACGGAGCGCGGCACAATGAGGCGGCCTTCTTCTGACACAATCGAGATCGTATCGGATGCCTGCATGGCCCAGAGGCGAGAGATGATTTCGGCACGGGTCTTTTCGAGTGGATCGAAGAGGGCGCTCGGTCGCTGCAGGCTCACCTGCTCGGCGGCCTTGACGATCGGCTCATAGCCTGTACAGCGACAGAGATTGCCTTGCAGCGCCTTTTCGATCTCGGCGCGGTCAGGTTTCTCGTTGGACAGCCAGAGGCCGTAAAGGGACATGATAAAGCCGGGCGTGCAGAAGCCGCATTGTGAACCGTGGCAATCGACCATGGCCTGCTGCACCGGATGCAGCGTGCCATCTCTGGCAGCCAGATGCTCGATCGTCACGACATGGGTCGCTTGCAGCGAGCCGGTGAAGCGGATGCAGGCATTGACGGATTCGTAGAAGAGCTTGCCGTCGATCAGCCGGCCGACCAGCACGGTGCAGGCGCCGCAATCGCCTTCGGCACAGCCTTCCTTGGTGCCCGTCAGCCGCCGCTTCAGCCGGAGAAAATCGAGAAGAGTCTCCGTCGGGCGGACGTTGCTCAAGGAAACGTCCTCGCCATTGAGGATGAAGCGGATGCTGTCGTTCATGATATTCCCGGTTGTTTTTCTTAAAATGGTTATGCCGCTGTCCAGCCCCCGTCAATCGAGATATGCGTGCCGGTCACCTGCCGGGCTTCCTCGCTTGCAAGGTAGAGGGCGAGCGCTCCGATCTCCTCGGCCTTGACGAATTCGTGGGTCGGCTGTGCCTTGAGGATAACCTCGGTCTTGACCTGCTCTTCGGTCATGCCGCGCGCTTTGGCGGTATCGGGGATCTGCTTTTCGACGAGCGGGGTCAGCACATAGCCGGGGCAGATGGCGTTTACCGTCACACCGAATTCGGCAAGCTCGAGTGCTGCCGTCTTCGTCAGGCCCAATATACCATGTTTTGCCGCCACATAGGCAGATTTGAAGGGCGAGGCGACCAGACCATGCGCCGAAGCGATGTTGATGATGCGGCCGGACTTTCTGGCCTTCATCAGCGGGATCGCGGCACGCATCGTATGAAAAGAGCTGGACAGATTGATCGCGATGATCTGATCCCATTTCTCGATCGGGAAATCCTCGATCTTTTCGACATGCTGGATGCCGGCATTGTTGACGAGCACATCGACCGTTCCGAAGGTCTTGCCGGCAGTCTCGATCAGATCGGCAATCTCTGATGGCTTCGTCATGTCGGCCGGGTGATAGAGTGCCTTCGCTTTCGACGATGATTCAAGGCGTTCGATTATCGCCTTGATTTCGTCGTCCTTTCCGAAACCGTTGATGACGACGTTGTCGCCCCTGGCGGCAAAGGCGGTGGCGATCGCAAGCCCGATACCGCTGGTGGAGCCGGTGACGACGACGGATCTGCTCATGCTTCTTCCTCCCTGGATGCGAGATGCTGCATTGCAGCGTCAGCGCGAGGTTATGCCCAAAGGCGGCGTGCTGGCAATCGGGAAGTGGCTGAGAGGCCAGACCGCCACTTACGCCCTTCCAAGCCAGGCGGACCTGCCCTATTGATTTGCCACGACAACAGCATGCAGCGGGAGGAATCGCATGGGTGGATATGTTCTGGCGGTCGATCAGGGAACGACCTCGACACGGGCGATCGTCTTCGACGGCGACATGAAGATCGCCGGCATGGGCCAGAAGGAATTCACGCAGATCTATCCGCGCTCCGGCTGGGTGGAGCATGATCCCGAGGAAATCTGGGATTCGGTCGTTTCCACAGTCCATATGGCGCTGCGCGAAGCCAAGGTAACGGCTGGGGATATTGCGGCACTTGGCATCACCAACCAGCGCGAGACCGTCGTCGTCTGGGAGCGCGAGACCGGCAAGCCGATCCAGAACGCCATCGTCTGGCAGGACCGGCGCACGGCAAGCTATTGCGACAATCTCAAGCGGCAGGATCTGGAGCGCACTTTCACGAAAAAGACCGGCCTTATCCTCGATCCCTATTTCTCGGGAACGAAGCTTTCCTGGATGCTTGCCAATGTGAAGGGCGCGCGGGCGAGGGCGGCGCGCGGCGATCTTTGTTTCGGCACGATCGACACGTTCCTTATCTGGCGGCTGACGGGCGGCAAGAGTTTTGTCACCGATGCGACCAATGCGTCGCGCACGCTGATGTTCAATATCTCGACCAACGAGTGGGACGAAGACCTGCTCGATATCCTGCGCGTGCCGGCCGCCATGCTGCCGGAAGTGAAGGATTGCGCCGATGATTTCGGCACGGTCGATCCCGAGCTTTTCGGCGCGGCCATCCCGATCCTCGGCGTTGCCGGCGACCAGCAGGCGGCGACGATCGGCCAGGCCTGCTTCGAGCCGGGGATGCTGAAATCGACCTATGGCACCGGCTGCTTTGCGCTTCTCAACACCGGCAGCGACATGGTGCGATCGAAGAACCGGCTGCTGACGACCATCGCCTATCGCCTTGATGGTCAGACGACCTATGCGCTTGAAGGCTCGATCTTCATTGCAGGGGCGGCTGTCCAGTGGCTGCGTGACGGGCTCGGTGTTATCGACAGGGCATCCGATACGAATGATCTGGCGGAGAAGGCCGATCCGACGCAGGAGGTCTATCTCGTGCCGGCCTTCACCGGCCTCGGCGCGCCGCATTGGGATGCCAAGGCGCGCGGCGCGATCTACGGCCTGACGCGCAATAGTGGGCCGGCGGAGCTTTCCCGTGCCGCACTTGAGGCCGTCTGCTACCAGACGCGCGACCTCCTGGAGGCGATGCAGAAGGACTGGAAGAACGGCACCGACGATACGGTGCTGCGCGTCGACGGGGGCATGGTTGCCTCTGACTGGACGATGCAACGGCTTGCGGATCTTCTGGAAGCACCTGTCGATCGCCCCGTGATCCTGGAGACGACGGCGCTTGGTGCTGCCTGGCTTGCCGGCAGCAGGGCCGGTGTCTGGCCGGATCGGCAGAAGTTTTCCGCGACCTGGAAGCGTGACCGACGCTTCGAGCCCTCGATGGACGAGAAGACCCGTGCCGCCAAGCTTAAGGGTTGGAAGAATGCGGTGAAGCGGACGCTGAGCGAGCTCTGACTCTTTGTATTTACGCAATTCCGGACGCAAAACCGCTGCAGACTTTTGCTGGAATTGCGCTAGGTCACCGGGTTCATATGAGCATATTGCTTGCGGTATTCCGCAGGTGTGACGCCCAGATGGCGCGTGAAGGCGCGGCGCAGGGTGTCGTCGTCGGCAAAGCCGCATTCGCTGGCCACCTGTTTCGGCGCATGGCCGCTTTCGAGCAACCGGCGGGCAGCCGTGATGCGACTGGATTCGACCCAGCTTGCCGGTGTCATCCCGACCTCTTCGCGGAAGAGGCGGGCGAAATGACGGGGGCTGAGTTCCATCCGGCGGGCGAGTTCCGCCACGCTATGGTCGACGGCCGGATTGGCGGCGATCCAACGCTGCACCTCCTGCAATGCCGAACGGCCCGCAGGGGCTGCTTCGCCCTTGCGGCTGAACTGCATCTGGCCGCCCGGACGCTTGAAGAACATGACGAGTTGGGCTGCCGTGCGCATCGCCACGTCACGGCCGAGATCTTCTTCGACGAGGGAGAGGGCGAGGTCCAAGCCGGCCGTAACTCCGGCCGCGGTCCTCAGTTCACCATCCGCTACGTGGATCGCATCTTCCTCCACGGCGACGGAAGGATAGGCTTCACGCAGCCTTTCCGCGACGGCCCAATGGGTCGTTACTCGTCGGCCGTCGAGCAGCCCGGCGGCCGCGAGCAGAAACGCGCCGCTGCAGACTGAGCCGTAACGCCGGGCCCTCGGTGCGGTCTTGCCGAGCCATGTCAGCAGTTTTGCATCGGGTTCGATCTCGGCCGCATTCGGGCAGCCGGCGACGAGCAGCGTATCCAGCGGACCGATCTCATCCTCGATCGTGTAGTCGGCGACCAGCCTCACGCCGGAGGAACTGCGGATATGGCCATGGGTGGTGGCGATAACGACGGGGCAATAGGCCTCCGTGCCGCTTTGAACATTAGCCTCGGCGAAGACGTCGAGCGGGCCGGAGACATCCAGAAGCTGGACGCCGGGAACGGCAAGGATGGCGATGTTCCTGGGTTTCATCTGACGGCCTCATGTCCGCGGCGGAATGGTTTTGGCAGAAAATGACGGATAGCGTCGATTGCCGCCATTGTGGGCCGCTTTTACTCTCCCTGACATCCACCATCAAGGAGAAAGACGATGACATTGACGATTGGCGATATCAGCATTCCAGACAGCAAGCTGGCACGCGACATCACCGCGCTGGTTCGGGACACGGAGTCGCCGCTGCTCTTTCACCATTCCAGCCGGGTCTACTATTTCGGCGCACTCTCGGGAAAGCGCCGTGGGCTGAAGTTCGACCCTGAACTGCTCTATGCCGGTGCCATGTTCCACGACATGGGACTGACGCATCAGCACAGTTCGGAGCATGAGCGTTTCGAGGTCGATGGCGCCAATGCCGCTCGTGATTTCCTCAGGAGTTACGGCATCTCGCAGGGTGATATCGACACGGTCTGGACGGCAATTGCGCTGCATACGACACCCGGCATTCCGCAGCACATGCATCCGGTCGTGGCGCTGGTGACGGCGGGCGTGGAGATGGACGTGCTCGGCATCGATTATCACGGTTTCCATGACACCGATCGCGAAGCTGTGGTGCATACGCATCCGCGCACGCCGCATTTTAAAGAGGATATCCTCCAGACCTTCTACGAAGGCATCAAGCACAAGCCGGAAACGACCTTCGGCAATGTGAAGGCGGATGTGCTGGCCGACAAGGATCCACATTTCCACAGAGGCAATTTCTGCAGTGTGATCCGCAACTCTGCCTGGGTCGGCTAGAGTATTCGAAAACTCCAGGCAGGCGGCTTCGATGCCGCCTGCCTGTTCTCGTTACTTCTTCAGCCAGGGTGTCGCCGTGCTCCAGAAGATCACGTTTGCGCCGAGGTAGTCCTGCGCGAAGGTGGTGAACTCCTCTTTGGTGAAGGGCTTCCTGGTCAGCGGGTTCTTGTAGGTCAGCGTCGGCTCCTGGACGGCGAGGCCGACATAGGAAAGCCTGCCCTTGTATTTGTTGAAGAAGGGATAGGAGTTCTTCATCTGCGCCTTGCGGTTCGGCACGATATCGGGACCGCCGAGACCGACATTGTTCTTCTCCGCAAAATCGAAGAGCCGACCCATATAGTTGTGGTCGTTCTCCCATTCGCAGGGCCAGAAATTCACGTATTGCACGACCAGCGATTTTTCGAACGCCTTGCGGGCGAAGGCGAGGTTTTCCATCTCGGCCGAGAAATAGGCGTCACAGGAGAAACCTTTCGGCTCGTGCTTCGGATCGAGATCGATCGACGTTTCCGGCAAGTTGATGCCGTAGATCTGACCGTCGAACTTTTCGGCAAGTGCCTTCAGGAGCGCCTGATATCGCTCGCGAACGGCCGGGTTCCACTGCTGCGCGACCCAGCCGGAACCGACCGGCTTGTTTTCGCCGGGATTGTCGAATTGCGGGGTCAGGCCGCCGTCATATTCCGGCTCGGTCAGCATGTAGTCCGGAATGTTGCGCGCCTTCGGATTGAAGAAGCGGTCCTGCACCTGGATGAACATCTTTTTGTTCAGCCCCTTGGCAATGGCGAGATCCTGCTCGATTGCCGAAAAATCATACTGACCCTTCGCCGTCTCCAACCCCTTCCAATTATAGACGACCTGCACGCCACCGATATCGGGCCGAGCGAGCTTCGCCTTTGCGGCGGCGAGATCGCCGGAGCCCATATAGAGGAAGTTTTCGGGAGCGGAGGCGGCATGGGCAGCCTGCATCGGCAGGGCGAGGGTGGCGAGCGCGACGAGAAGTCTCTGAGATTTGTTCATGGGGTTCTCGAATAGAAAGGTGATGGAAAGCGCGCAAAGCTCTCGGGACCAAATCGGGCAACTCAATGGCGGCGATTGCCGAGCCCGTGCGCACAGTTAATCGGGCCGCTTCCATCAGAATTACTCGTTTTACCATCCGCAATTTTTTGATGCGCCCTGTCGGCCAAGCGGTTACTCATTCGTCATTCGGAAAGAGGAGCTACCGATGCTTTACGCAATCCTTTGCTACGCCAATGAAGAAACCGTCTTCGCCTGGACCGAGGAGGAAGAGGCTGCCGTTATGGGAAATCTCCATGCCGTGATCGAGCCGCTCGCCGCTGCCGGCAAGCTCGGCCCGACAGGCCGGCTGATGCCGACGACGACGGCAACGACCGTGCGCAAGGGCAAGGACGAGGCCTTTGTGGTCGATGGCCCGTTTGCGGAAACCAAGGAGGCGCTTCTCGGCTTCTACACGGTTGATTTCGAGACGCTTGATGACGCGATTGCCTTTTCCAAAGAGCTTTCGGCGGTCAATCCGGGTTCCACCTCTTACGAAATTCGGCCGTTCTACACCTTCAGGCCGGGAGAGACCGCATCATGACAGACATTGCCTGGATCGACCTCGCGCTTGCCTCGGCCCGGCCGAAGGCGCTCGGCGCGCTGCTACGCTATTTCCGCAATCTCGATACGGCGGAGGAGGCGTTTCAGGAGGCATGCCTGAGGGCGATCCGGACATGGCCGGAAAAGGGGCCGCCGCGTGACCCGACGGCCTGGCTGATCTTCGTCGGCCGCAACAGCGGCATCGATGCGGTGCGCAAGAGGGCGAAGATCCAGGCCCTGCCCGACGAGGACCAGATTTCCGATACGGAGGACGCCGAAAGCGATATCGCCGATCGGTTGGACGATTCCCATTATCGCGACGATATCCTCCGGCTGCTCTTCATCTGCTGCCATCCGGACCTGCCGGCCACCCAGCAGATCGCACTGGCGCTGCGCATCGTCTCGGGCCTGTCGGTCACGCAGATCGCGCGTGCCTTCCTCGTCTCCGAAAGCGCCATGGAGCAGCGTATCACTCGCGCCAAGGCGCGGGTGGCGAAAGCCGGGGTGCCTTTCGAAACGCCGAGCCCGCAGGAGAGGGCCGAGCGGCTGGTGATCGTCAGCACGATGATCTATCTGATCTTCAACGAAGGCTACAGCCAGGCCGATCCCAAGCAGGAGGCGGCCGCCTTCAGCGACGAGGCGATCCGGCTGGCACGGCTGATGCTGCACATCTTCCCCGCCGAGCCGGAACTGATGGGGCTGCTTTCTCTGATGCTGCTGCAGATTTCCCGCCGGCAGGCGCGCTTCAACACCGAGGACGAGATCGTGCTTCTGGAAGATCAGGACCGCTCGCTCTGGAACCGGCCGTTCATCAACGAGGCGCTGGCGCTGCTCGACAAGGCGCTGCGTCACCGCAAGCCCGGTCCCTATCAGCTGCAGGCGGCAATTGCTGCCGTCCATTCCCGCGCAAAACGCGCCGAGGATACCGACTGGGTGGAAATCGATCTGCTCTATCGTGCGCTCGAACGTGTCCAGCCTTCACCCGTGGTAACGCTCAACCGCGCGGTCGTGGTCTCAAAGCTGAATGGACCCCAGGAAGCGCTCGATCTCATCGAGCCACTCGGCGAGAAACTCGACGGCTATTTCTATTATCATGGCCTGCGCGGCAATTTGCTGAAGCAGCTCGGCCGCATTGCACCGGCGCGCATAGCCTTCGATCGCGCCATCGCGCTTGCGCACTCGGCGGCGGAAGCTGCGCATATCCGCCGGCAGATCGACAAGATGCAGGAAGAGGCGGCGCAGCCTGTCGCGAGAACGTAGTCTCGTTTCCTGTTCGATCGAAACGACAATTCATCACATTCGCTGCTGGTATCCGCAACCAGGTTGAATTGGTGCAGCCGCTCTTTTGCCCATAGGGTGGCGTCATTTCAGCAGGGAATTTCGGATGACCATCTCCATCGCGCCAATCACCGTCGATACTATCGACGAGTATCACCACGTTCTCGGTGCTGTTGCGCGGGAACGGAAATATCTGGCGCGCGAAGACGCGCCGCCGATCGAACGGAGCAGGGCCTTCGTGCTTGAGAATATGGAGCGGGGCAATCCGCACTTCGTTGCGCTCGATGGCGTTAGCGTCGTCGGCTGGTGTGATGTCAGGCGTAATACCGAGTTCAATGCGCTGCATGCCGGAATGCTCGGAATGGGAATGCTTGCCGATTACCGCGGGAAGGGCATCGGCAGCCGCCTGATGGAGGCGGCGCTTGCCGCGGCATGGTCCATCGGGCTGACCCGGATCGAGCTCAGCGTGAATGCCTCCAATCAGCGGGCCATTCGTCTCTACGAGAAATCCGGTTTCGAGTATGAGGGTGTATTGCGCAATGCAATCATGCTTGATGGCGACTATCAGGACGTGGTGATCATGGGTATTCTGGCCGAACCGCGGCTATGCTGACGAGGTGTTCCGGCTATCGATTTTCTCGAAGCTATCGTTCCAGAATTTCTGTTTGCTCTTCACTCGCGGCGTCCTTATCTCGAGGCTGAATTCAACAGGATGCCGACCATGGAACTGGGTCTTTATACATTCGCAGACGTCAACCCCAATCCGTCCCGCAGCAAGGGAGTGGAAGGGGCCGAGCGGATCAAGCATCTGATCGAGGAGATCGAGCTTGCCGATCAGGTCGGGCTCGATGTCTTCGGGCTCGGCGAACATCATCGGCCAGATTATGTGGCCTCGGCACCTGTGGTTGCGCTGGCTGCTGCTGCGGCGAAGACGAAGAATATTCGGCTCACCAGCGCCGTCACGGTTCTCTCCTCCGACGATCCTGTGCGGGTGTTCCAGCAGTTTGCGACGCTCGATCTGATCTCCAACGGCCGTGCGGAAATCATGGCGGGACGCGGCTCCTTTATCGAATCCTTCCCGCTCTTCGGCTACAATCTCGAAGATTACGACCAGCTTTTCGAGGAGAAGCTCGATCTTCTCCTCGCGCTGCGCGATGGCGAGATAGTCGACTGGAAGGGCGAGCTCCGCGCGCCGATCCAGGGACGCGGCGTCTATCCGCGGCCGCTGCAGGATCCGTTGCCACTGTGGATCGCGGTAGGCGGTACGCCGCAATCCGTTGCCCGCGCGGGTGCGCTCGGCTTGCCTGTGGCGATCGCCATCATCGGCGGCGAATATCCGCGCTTTGCGCCGCTGCTGGATCTCTATCGGGAGGCTGCTCGCCGGGCAGGGCAGGATGCGGCGAAGCTGAAGACCAGCATCAACGTGCACGGTTTCATAGCCGATACGACAGAGGCCGCTGCCGACCAGTTCTACGGCCCGCAGGCCGAAGTGATGAACCGCATCGGCCGCGAGCGCGGCTGGGGCCCGACGAGCCGGGCGCATTTCGACATGTCGCGCGGCCCGACCGGCAATCTCTTCCTCGGCGATCCGGAAGTGGTGGCCGAGAAGATCATTGCCGCCCACAAGGTTTTCCGCAACGACCGCTTCCTGCTGCAGATGGCGATCGGCCTGATGCCGCACGACCAGATCATGCGCGGCATCGAGCTCTACGGTACAAAAGTGGCGCCGATCGTCAGAAAGGCATTGACTGAGGCTGCCGAAGGCGCGAAAGCCACCGCTTGACGCAGAGCCTGTCGCTCTCGGGTAAAATCCGGAACGGTCTATGGTTATCGAGAACGACGAAGAACTTACCAAGCTCAAGGATATCGGCCGTATCTGTGCCAATGCCATACAGGTGATGGCGGCGGCGATGGAGCCGGGCATGACGACGCTGGAGCTCGACCAGATCGGCCGCAAGGTGCTGGAAGATGCCGGTGCGCGCTCGGCGCCTGAATTCTGCTATCAGTTTCCGGGCGCGACCTGCATCAGCGTCAATGAGGAAATCGCTCACGGCATTCCCGGCCCGCGGATCATTCGCCCGGGCGATCTAGTCAATATCGACGTGTCGGCGGAAAAGGACGGGTTCTTTGCCGATACCGGCGCTTCTTTCGCGGTGCCACCGTCTAAATCGAAGATCGAGAAGCTTTGCCGCGACGGAAAGCGGGCGCTCTGGATTGGCCTCAACCAGATCAAGGCCGGCGAGCCGCTGGCGAAGATCGGCAATGCCGTCGGCGCCTTCGCGCAGAAGAACCGCTATACACTTGTCGCCAATCTTGCCAGCCACGGCGTCGGCCGTTCGCTGCATGAGGAGCCGGCCGAGCTTTCCACCTGGCCCGATCCGTCGGAACGGCGCATGATGACGGAAGGTCTCGTCTTTACCGTCGAGCCTTTCCTGTCGCTCGGCGCAACATGGGCGGAAGGCGGGGATGACGCCTGGACGCTCTATGCCGATCCCAAGGCCCCGACGGTGCAGTATGAACATACCGTCGTTGCAACACGCAACGGGCCGATTATTCTGACATTGGCGGCTTAAGGGGGATCACCCCTCGCTTTTGGAGGTCGAGATGGCTGTTGCCTTTACCAAGGAAGAGAGTGCCGAAACCGCATCGGAAACGCTGCTGCCCGATCGCGCGATTTCGCCTCATCCCAATCTCGTCACAGAAACCGGACTGAAGGCGCTGGAACTGCAGGTGCACGAAGCGCGCCAGGCCTATGAGGCTGCGAGCACTATCGAGGACGTCAATGAGCGCCGACGCCAGACGTCTGGCCCGTTGCGCGATCTGCGTTACCTTGCCGAAAGAATTCGCACGGCCCAACTCGTCTCCAACCCGATCTCCACTGATACCGTTGCCTTCGGAAGCACGGTCACCTTCAGCCGCGATGATGGCCGGGTCCAGACATACCGCATCGTCGGAGAGGACGAGGCCGACCCGAAGGCGGGATCGATTTCCTACGTCGCTCCCGTGGCCCGCATTCTCATGGGCAAGGCCGTCGGCGATGTCGTCGCTGTCGGCGATCAGGAACTTGAGATTATCGAGATTTCCTAAAGCGCCGTGCGTGCTCGACGTACGGCGCTCGTGTTAACCGCCTTGAGATCAGGCGACTTGCGGCAAGCGGGCGATGACCTTGATCTCGAAATCGAAGCCGGCCAGCCAGTTCACGCCGACGGCCGTCCAGTTCGGGTAGGGCGCCTCGCCGATTTCCTTCATTCTGATACCAGAGATCGTCGGCCACTGCGCTTCGGGATCGGTGTGGAAGGAGGTGACATCGACGACATCGTCGAACGTGGCGCCCGCAGCTTTCAGCACTGCTTTCAGATTGTCGAAGGCAAGCTGTACCTGCTTTTCGAAGTCGGGCTCGGGAGAACCGTCTTCACGACTGCCGACCTGGCCGGAGACGAAGAGCAGATCGCCTGAACGGATCGCCGCAGAGTAGCGGTTGATCTCGTAAAGAGCCTGCCGGCCTGCGGGGAAGATTGCATCACGTTTTTTGGTCATTGTTTTACTCCTGTCTAGACAAACGGCACCGCCTCCGAACTCTCGTTCGTCGAAAGAGGTGAGCATTTATGGGAATGGGCTGCCCGCTATCCGGAGCGATTGATATACGCTCCGTATGCGGATATAATCAGACATACGTTGCGTATGTCAATACACATACGCAACGTATGTGTATTTTGGGAGATGGTGATGGCCGCAAAGACCCGGGCGCAGATGATGGAGGAGACGAGGGCGAAGCTTATACAGGCTGCCCGGAAGGCTTTCGCCGTCAAAGGCTATGCGGGAGCTTCGATGGATGATCTCACCGCCGATGTCGGGCTGACACGCGGGGCGCTCTACCATAATTTTGGTGACAAGAAGGGTTTGCTGCAGGCCGTGATCGACCAGATCGACGGCGAAATGGGGGAGCGGTTGCGCATCGAGCGCGACCGGGCCGAAACGATCTGGCTTGGCCTTCTGGCGGAATATACCGCCTATATCGAAATGGCTCTGGAGCCGGAAATCCAGCGCATCATGCTGCTCGACGGGCCGGCGGTGCTCGGCGATCCCTCGCAGTGGCCCAGTCAGAATGCCTGCCTTCGCACGACAACCCAGACCATCCAGGCGCTGATCGACGAAGGCACGGTCAAGCCTGTCGATGCTGAAGCTGCTGCCCGCCTGCTCAATGGAGCGTCGCTCAGTGCCGCGCTCTGGATCGCCGCCGCGGAGGATCCGCACAGCCTTCTTGCGAAGGTCGTCGAGGTTTTCCGCGGTCTCGCGAGTGGTCTGCTCAAGACCTGACATTGACGAGGCGGCGGTTCACGCCGCCAATCGTCGATGTGGCTTCAATCCCGTTGCGGGTCGGTCTTGCCGCCTTGCAGGATTTCCATGGCCGCACGCTCCAAAATCCCGGAAATCCTGATAGCTTCGCTTGCCGACCAGGGATGACGCATCCGCAGTGCAGAACGCAGCAGCTGGCGGGCAGCGCGGATGTTGCCGTCGTCGCGGCCGAAATCGTCATCCTCCTCGTCACGACGGTGTCGGCCGCCGCCTCCACCCTGATGCTGATCGGGGTCGAACATGCGATTGACGAAGGCCATGCCCTCGGCAATGCGCTCCAACTTGGCGAGCGCCTGGTCGATCATGGCGCGGTTTTCCTCCACCTTCTGACGGCCGGCCTCGGTGATCTTGTAGAGCTTCTTCGTTCCTTCGTTTTCCACTTCCGCCAGTCCGGTCTCTTCCAGATAGGTGAGGGCCGGATAGATGACGCCCGGGCTCGGCACGTAAAAGCCGCCGGAGCGCTCCTCCAGTGTCTTGATCAACTCGTAGCCGTGACGCGGACGCTCTTCCAGCAGCGCCAGAAGGATCACCTGCAATTCGCCCGCGGAAAACCTGCGGCCCATTCCCATGCGCATCGCTTCACCGACGAAACCGCCTCGAAAGCCTCTCATGACATACTCCTTCGTATCAGATGTATCGTTCACTATGTCGTAAATATATATCGTAAGATATGTCTTTCAAGAGAGAGTGCGGAAATCCTGTTCGCGAAATTGAAGCATCCATCAGAATTACTCACTTGTGGCGGTCATGCTGCAGCGCGATAAACGCGCCATGTTGGCTCCGAATAACGACCGCCCGGTCAATCTCCTCACCGCCGCGCTTGCAGGCGCCATTGCCATGGCGGCGGCCATGGGCTTCGGGCGATTTTCCTTCACGCCGATCCTGCCGGGCATGATGGTCGGCGTGCCGCTTTCGGCCGCAGACGCGGGTTTCATCGCTTCCGCCAATTTCGTTGGGTATCTCGTCGGCGCGGTTCTCGCCGCCTATGGGTGGGCTGCGGGGCGCGAGCGGCTGGTAGCGCTTCTGTCGCTGCTTGCGACTGCAATCCTGCTGGCCGCCATGGCGGCGACGGATTCCGTCTTGCTCTTTGCCGTCATCCGCTTCCTGGCGGGCATGGCGAGCGCCTTCACGCTGGTCTTCAGTTCGGCAATCGTGCTGAGCCATGGGGCGGCTGCGAATAATGATCACGTTCAGGCAATACATTTCGGTGGGCCAGGGGCGGGGATCGCGATTTCCTCCGTCATGGTGCTTGCGCTCGGCTATGTCTTCAACGATGCAGCCGGCGGCTGGCGCGCAGACTGGATCGGTGGAGCGCTCTTTTGCCTGGTCAGCCTTGTTATCGTCTGGGCACTGCTGCCGAAGTCGCCGGTGCATACGGGGCAGGCGAAGGAGCCAGCACTGATCTGGAGCCGGCCGATGGTGCTGCTGACGCTGTCCTACGGCTTGTTCGGCTTCGGCTATGTCATTACCGCCACCTTCCTTGTCGCCATCGCACGCGCGAGCGCGTCCGGGCCGATCGTCGAGTTCCTCTGCTGGTTCATTGCGGGGCTGACGGCCACGGTCGCGCTGTTCATCTGGAGGCCCTTCGTACGCTTGCTTGGGCTTGGCGGCGTCTATGTCGCGGCGCTCATCATCGAGGCGATCGGCGTGCTCGCAACCGTGGAACTGCCGCATTCGGTGGCGCCGCTGATCGGCGGCGCGCTGTTCGGCGCAACGTTTCTTGCCATCACTGCCTATGGATTGCAGATCGGCCGCAGACTGTCACCCGAAAGCCCGCGCCGCATCCTGGCGCTGATGACGGCGGCCTTCGGCGTCGGCCAGATCATCGGTCCTGTCGTTGCCGGCTGGATTGCGCAGACAACGGGAAATTTCGTGCTGCCGACCGTTATTGCAGCGATCGTGCTGGTTTTCTGCGCACTGCTGGTCATGCCGGTGATGAAGAAAATCCCATAAGTGGTTACAAGTGCGTAACAATGGGTTGAACCCATTGCCGCTTTCTTCGAACTGCCTTAATTTCCGGGCAATCAGTGGTTCGCCACTCTTCCGTGACTCCAGTTCAGGAAAGCAAAGCTCCCCGTGTTTCATTCCTTCTTTCCCCAGCCAAAGGCGTTCTTTACTTCGCTCACAATCTGGACGCTGGCTGCGATTTTAGGCTGGTATTTCTTCGCCGCCGATCTCGGTGCTTCGCTTGGATTTGCGCCGGTTCCTGAAGAGCAACAGCCGATCGATCTCTCGTTTTTCCTGTTGCCGGAGAACCTTTGGTTTTACGGCTACTTCCTGGCGAGCGCTTTGATCTTTTGCGGCGCTTGGCACATCAAGGCGATGAGCCACCCCTGGAAGATATGGTCGATTTGGGGGTCGGCGCTAATCATCTTCGTGACCTATTTTAGTGTGCAGATCTCGGTCGTGATCAACAATTGGCGGCGGCCATTTGGCGACCTGCTGCAGAACGCGCTGGCGAAGAAGCCGGGTATTACAGTCGAGAACTTTTACGACCTGTTTCTGGTTTTCGCGCAGATCGCCTTCCTCGCCATGTTCGTATCGATCATGACCGATTTCTTCACGAGCCATTATATCTTCCGCTGGCGGACGGCGATGAACAATTTCTACATGGCGAATTGGGAAAAGCTGCGTCACATCGAAGGCGCATCCCAGCGTGTACAGGAAGACACGATGCGCTTTTCCAGCACCCTGGAAGGTCTCGGCATCAACCTGATCAATTCGGTGATGACGCTGGTCGTCTTCCTGCCGATCATGCTGGCACTGTCACATTACGTGACGAGCCTGCCGATACTCGGCGAAGTGCCGAATTCCCTCTTCTGGCTGGCTATCTTCTGGTCGGCTTTCGGCACCGTCCTGCTCGCTTTCGCGGGTATCAAACTGCCTGGGCTGAATTTCAAGAACCAGCGCGTGGAAGCGGCCTACCGCAAGGAACTGGTCTACGGCGAGGACCATGCCGACCGGGCGCAACCGCCGACGGTCCAGGAACTGTTCTCAAGGGTACGGAGAAACTATTTCACGCTGTACTTCCACTACATGTACTTCAATGTTGCCCGCTCGTTTTACCTGCAGGCGGACAATCTTTTCGTCTATTTCTTCATGGCTCCGACCCTCGTCGCCGGCGCCATCACCTACGGTATCTTCCAACAGATCGCGACCGCTTTCGGGCAGGTCAGCAATTCCTTCCAGTATCTCGTCAATTCCTGGTCGACGATCATCGAACTGCTCTCCATCCACAAGCGTCTCAAGGCCTTCGAGGCTGCTATCGATGATGAGCCGCTGCCTGATATCGATCAGCGCTATCTGGAGCGCGAAGCCGGCGCTGTTCACGTCGACGGCTGACAAAACAGGAAGGGCCACCGAAGCGGTGGCCCTTCCTGTTTGAGAGTCTGGCGGATCGTCAGTTCGGACGGTTGGAGCCCGGATTTTTCCAGTCCAGATCCATCAATGCCTCCAGGATATGGTCGGCAGCGGCCGTGTTGCCCTCCCTGACTGCGATGTCGTAGGCGGCGAGGCAATGGTCGAGCAGCGGTGTCGCCACCGGCGCTTCCTCGGGGAGGGGAAAGACGATGCCGCCGTAGAGGGATGGTATGCCGGTCCTGTCGCGGAAGCATCGTCCGAACGCCATCACCTGATGGAAGGCACCGTCGGCGCGGCGGGTGCGGTAGCTCTGGTGCTCCGGCTCTTGCGTAAGGATCGTATCATGGATGATCCTGGCGGCGGCCGGCTGATCCTCCGGATGAATGCGGGAGACATAGACTTCGAGCGGCAGGCCGCGTGCCGTTTCCGCGGAGTCGAGCCCAAACATTTCGGCAACCGCTCCGTCGCCGTAAAGAAGATTGGCAACGATATCCCATATGAAAAAGCCGGTTTCACAATTGCGGAATTCGTCTTTGTCAGTCAGACACTCCAGGTCCACAACAGCTGTCACGACGCACCACCCACGTTTGCGCGCATTCATGATGCAATGCTTATCAAAGCGTAAGGTGGATGCAATCAATAGGTGCAGGCCGTAGTTGAATATCCAGTGTTTTTAACACATAGGAGTGCTTTACAACCCGGATGTCTGCTGCAGCGCCCCGCGCTTTTCTATGAGAGGGATCGCTTCGGAGTAGCTGACGCAGGCGACATCGGCCCTATGGCAGACGTCGCTCACCAGTCTGTCGAGCGCGCGCCAATATGCGCCGCCGTTCATTTCCACGAAATGGAAGCCGAGTTGCAGGGGAATGCGACTGCCGGCATATTGCTTGTCGAAAGCCTCTTTAAAGGCTGTATAGGCGCGCGCCTCGAAGGCGGCGCTGTCGGCGGAATCCTCTTCGCCCTTGGAGTGACGGACGAAGAGATTGTAATCCATGCCGATGATTGGCTTTTCAGCCGGGCCTTCCGGAATGAGCGGCAGGCCGAAGCGGATGATGCCGTCTTCTTCGACCGGCATGGCCGGTCCCTTGGTGACGAGGCTTGCATCATAGGCGAAGCCGGCCTTCTTCTCGGCCGCAATCATCTCGGCTCCACCGCCGGTCGACAGGTAGGGAGCACGGAAACCCTTGATGCCATGGTCGACGAGATCCCGCCAGCCGGCCGGTTCGTCCAGGCCGACGCTTTTCCAGGCATTCTTCAGTGTGGACTTGAAAGTCGCATATTCGGCCGACCAGTCCGCCTCGCTCCATTGTCTCCCGTCGAAATGGCCGCAGGCATGACTGGAAATATCGTGCCCTTCGAGATGAGCGTGCCAGATATTGCCGAGGCGTTCGCGGATCTCGTCGTCGCTCTGCGCGAAGCCGACATTGGATTTTGCACGTTTCTGATGAGGGGCTTGGTAGGCTTTCTTCGCTGCCTCATTCATCAGGAAGGTGCAGGAGAGGAAATAGGTGAAGTGCGCGCCATTCCGGGCTGCCATTTCGCGACTCTTCTGCCAGAGCGCATTATCGTGAGCACCGTCGAAAGAGACGATGACAAGCTGTTTCGGCTTGTCGGCGGCCTCAGCAACGGCGGGAAAAATCAGAGACAGGGCGAGGGAGGCCGGAACAATCGAACGAAACATGGGCACCGCGACAATTTGCATTGCGGTTTTCCTGTTACAGAATTGCGGCGAAGCTACGGTCTTGCTGGCAATTTCCCTCTTCTGCCGGTAATTCATGGCTGACCGTCAAACAGGAAAACCGGATCACCATGGTTCTGCTCGCCCTCAGCCTCATTCTCTTCCTCGGCCTCCACCTGATCCGCGTCGTTGCTCCGGGCTTCCGGCAGGCGATGATAGACGGGATCGGCAAGCCCGCCTGGGTCGCCGTCCATGCGATTGCGAGCATCCTGACGCTGATCTTCGTGATCTATGCCTTCGGCGCAGCGCGCAGCGAGCCGATCGGTTTGCTTTACAACCCGCCAGTTGGCATGGCGCATCTGACCGTCACGCTGATGCTGATTGCGATGATCTGTCTGGTCTCCGGTTTCCTGCCGGCCGGCCACATCAGGACGAAGACCAAGCACCCGATCGTGCTGTCGGTGAAGATCTGGGCGCTTGCCCATCTTCTGTCGAACGGCGAAGCTTATTCCGTGCTGCTGTTTGCCGCTTTTCTCGCCTGGGGTGTGGTGCTGCGCATTTCGTTGAAGCGGCGCCAGAGGCGGGGCGAGATCACGTTGCCGACCTTCGTATCGGCCAAATACGACCTCTACGCCGTCATCATCGGCGCGGTCGTCTGGGCGCTGATGATCTGGCGCGTTCATGAATGGCTGATCGGCGTTGCACCTCTGCCGATGCTTGCTTCGTGACGATTCTGCGATATCCCCCTTACAACGGCCGCAAAATGGAGTAGAAGGCCCGACAATGTGCGTTTTGCACTGTGTATGGGTATCCGCGGCCGGAGACGAGAATGGCATTCAACGACGACAGCTTCATTCGTGAAGTCAACGAGGAACTGCGTTCCGACCAGATGAAGGGCGCAGTGCGCCGGTTTGGCCGCTATATCATTGCCATTGCCATTCTCATCGTGCTCGGAACCATCGGCAAGGTCGCCTACGAATATTGGGACAATAACGCGTCCTCCGGCGCCGGCGACCAGTTCCTGGCGGCGATGAAGCTTGCCGACGAGAACAAGACGGATGAAGCGCTCGCCGCACTCGACAAGCTGGAAAAGGAAGGCCACGGCGCTTATCCGGTTCTGGCGCGCATGCGTGCAGCGACCGTCCTGTCGCAGAAAGGCGACAATGCCGGCGCGATCGCATCATTCCAGGCGATCGCCAAGGATAAGTCCGTTCCGGCTGCCGTGCAGGATGCTGCCAAGATGCGCGCCGGCTGGCTGCTGATCGAGAACGGCACCTATGAACAGGTTTCTGCCGCAGTCGAAGAAATGGCCGTACCGGGCAATGCCTTCCGTCATTCGGCGCGCGAAGCACTTGGTCTTGCTTCTTACAAGGCTGGCAACATGGCGCAGGCGCGCCAGTGGTTCCAGTCGATCGTCGACGATGTGGACAGTCCGCGCAATGTTTCCAATCGTGCCCATATGATGCTCGATCTCATCACCGCATCCGGCAAGGCGCCCGCCGCGCAGGGCTGAGGCTTAAGGGAAAATAATGAGTTTTACGGTCGCCATCGTCGGACGCCCGAATGTCGGCAAGTCGACGCTTTTCAACCGTTTGGTCGGGAAGAAGCTTGCGCTTGTCGATGACACGCCCGGCGTGACCCGTGACCGCCGTCCGGGTGACGCGCGGCTTATCGACCTGCGTTTTACGATTGTCGATACGGCAGGCCTCGAAGAGATGACGGACGAGAGCCTGCAGGGCCGCATGCGCCAGCAGACGGAAACGGCAATCGACGAGGCCGATCTCTCGCTCTTCGTCGTCGATGCCAAAACCGGGTTGACGCCAGTCGATACGGCGCTCGGCGAGATGCTGCGCCGTCGTGGCAAGCCGGTTGTGCTCGTTGCCAATAAGTCTGAGGCGCGCGGTTCCGACAGCGGTTTCTATGATGCCTATTCGCTAGGCCTTGGCGAGCCTGTGCCCATTTCCGCCGAACATGGGCAGGGCATGCTCGATCTGCGCGACGCGATCGTTGCTGCACTCGGCGAGGATGTCGTTTATCCTTCGAAGGAAGATGTCGCCGTCACCGATGTCGACGTGCCACAGCCGACCGGTGAAGAGAGCGAGGAAGACGAAGAGCCCGCCTATGACGAGACCAAGCCGCTTCGCGTGGCAATCGTCGGTCGTCCGAATGCCGGCAAGTCGACGCTCATCAATCGCTTCCTCGGCGAAGACCGGCTGCTGACGGGGCCGGAAGCCGGCATCACGCGCGATTCCATCTCTGTGGAATGGGACTGGCGCGGACGCACCATCAAGATGTTCGATACGGCCGGCATGCGCCGCAAGGCCAGGGTGATCGAGAAGCTGGAAAAGCTTTCGGTCGCTGATGCACTGCGCGCCATCCGCTTTGCCGAACTGGTCGTCATCGTCTTCGATGCGACGATCCCCTTCGAGAAGCAGGATCTGCACATCGTCGACCTCGTGCTGCGCGAAGGCCGCGCCGCCGTGCTCGCCTTCAACAAATGGGACATGATCGAGGATCGTCAGGCCGTGCTTGCCGACCTGCGCGAAAAGACCGACCGGCTGCTGCCGCAGGCGCGCGGCATCCGCGCCGTGCCGATCTCCGGCCAGACCGGCTGGGGCCTCGACAAGCTCATGCAGTCGATCATCGATACGGACCGCGTCTGGAACAAGCGTATCTCGACCGCCAAGCTCAATCGCTGGCTGGAGCAGCAGCAGGTCCAGCATCCGCCACCGGCCGTTTCCGGCCGCCGCATCAAGCTCAAGTACATGACGCAGGTAAAGGCCCGCCCGCCGGCCTTCATGGTGTCCTGCACCCGCTCGGACGCACTGCCGGAATCCTATACGCGCTACCTGATCAACGGGTTGCGGGCGGATTTCGATATGCCGAGCGTGCCGATCCGGATCCACTATCGGTCGTCGGACAATCCGTTTGAGGGCAAGAAGAGGCGGACTTAGTCCGCTTCTGACGCTTGCTGATATAGTGGAACAGTTAGCGCTCGGCGTAGGCCTTGCCGGGTAGGCCGATAGGCCTCAAGCCGCGCTCTTATTCAGTGCTTCCCGCAGAGCGATAATCTCCGCCTGCAACCGCCCAAGCTGATCCGCATCGCGGCCGCTTGCGTCGATGATGCAGCCCGGTACGGTCTCAGCCTTTTCCTTCAGTTGTCTACCTTCTTCCGTCAGGCGCAGCACGACGACGCGTTCGTCCTGTTTGCTGCGTTCGCGGCGGATGTAGCCTGCCGTTTCCAGGCGCTTCAGGAGAGGGGTCAGCGTGCTTGATTCCAGGAAGAGCTTTTCGCCGAGGCCGCCGACGGTCTGGCTGTCTTCTTCCCAGAGGCAGACCATGGCCAGATATTGCGGGTAGGTGAGGCCGAGTTCGTCGAGAAGCGGCTTGTAGACGCGGTTGAAGGCGTGGCTTGCCGTATAGACGGCAAAGCAGATGAACGTATCGAGTTTCAGCTGGTCCGACATGGCTCAATCTCCAGAATCTGGTGATATTATATCGTGCGATAAATAATCGTAGCCGCTTTTAATGCATGATAGCTATGCAATAATTTATATTGCACGATAATAAGTCGTGCGCGATATAAAAGTCGTGTTCAGAACGAACGCAACAAACCCAAGAGGGCACGACAATGTCGACGATCAAGACCGCAGTTTCCGCAGCAGCAATCCTGGCAGCTTCCGCCATTGGGGCGTTTGCCGATCCGGTACTGGAACCGACAACGCAGAAATTCATCGACAGCCTGGCCGGCTCCAAGCCGATCTACACTTTCTCGCCGACTGATGCCCGCAACATTCTCGCCGGCGCCCAGAAGGGCGACGTGAAGAAGCTGGCAGCCCAGGAAGAAGACAAGGTTATCAAGGTCGGCCCGACCGGCAGCGTCAAGCTGCGCATCGTTCGTCCGGAAGGCGCAAAGGGCACGCTGCCTGTCATCCTGTATTTCCACGGCGGCGGCTGGGTGCTCGGCGATGCCGATACGCATGACCGGCTGGTGCGCGAAATCGCCAACGGTGCCAAGGCTGCCGTCGTCTTCGTCGATTACGATCGTTCGCCGGAAGCCCGTTACCCGATCGCTATCGAACAGGCCTATGCCGCGACGAAGTACGTCGCCGATCATGCCAAGGAATTCCACGTGGATGCGAGCCGGCTTGCCGTTGCCGGCGATAGCGTCGGCGGCAATATGGCAGCCGTCGTGACGTTGCTTGCCAAGGAGCGCGGTGGTCCTGCTATCGACCAGCAGGTGCTGTTCTACCCTGTTACCGACGCCAATTTCGACACCGGTTCCTACAACCAGTTCGCCAATGGCCCGTGGCTGACCAAGGAAGCCATGAAGTGGTTCTGGAACGCCTACCTGCCTGACGAAGCCAAGCGCAAGGATCCTACCGCTTCACCGCTGCAGGCTTCGCTCGACCAGCTGAACGGCCTGCCGCCGGCACTTATCATCACCGACGAAAATGACGTGCTGCGCGATGAAGGCGAAGCCTATGGCCGCAAGCTCACCCAGGCAGGCGTGAGGGTTACCTCGATCCGCTACAACGGCACGATCCACGACTTCGTGCTCTTGAATGCGATTGCCGAGACGCCGGCCGTCCGCGGCGCCATCTCTGTCGCCAACGACACGCTGCGCGCTGTCCTTCACAAGTAAGGGTCAATCCGCGGATGGAAGAGGCCCGGCAGGTTCGCCGGGCTTTCTTCTTGGAAGGGATTTGGTGGCATATTGCCATGCCTTCTTCCATTTCGGCGTGATGATGCCGTTGGCGGCGCGGATATTGTTGATGAACTGCAGTGTCGCCGCTTCCCAGGAATATTGCATGGCAAGCTCGCGCGCTTTCTCCCGCGAAGCGGACAGGGCGGCAAGGCAGGCAGCCTGCAGATTGTCGTCCAGCGCGCCGACGAGGCTTTCCTCGCCGATAATATCCAGCGGCCCGGTGACGGGATAGGCGGCGACCGGGACGCCTGATGCCAGTGCTTCCAGAATGGTGTTGCCGAACGTATCCGTCAGCGACGGGAAGACGAAAACGTCGGCCTGCGCATAGGCCTTTGCCAGATCCTCACCGAATTTCACACCGGTAAAATGCACATCCGGATAACGCTCTTCCAGCTCTGCGCGCGCCGGGCCGTCGCCGATGACCACCTTCGAACCGGGCAGGTCGAGATCGAGGAACGCCGGCAGGTTCTTTTCCAGCGCCACGCGGCCCACCGTCATGAAGATCGGGCGGGCAAGACCGAAGGGCTTTTCCTCCAGCGGCATCGGGTGGAATTGGGTGGCATCGATACCGCGGCTCCATGGCATGAGGTTTTTGATGCCTTTTGCAGAGAGCTCGCGGGCAAGGCTCGGGGTCGCGACCATGCAGCCGGCGCCACCATTGTGGAACCAGCGCACGAAAGCATAGAGCCAGCTTTCGGGGATCGGCAGCCGGGCCGAGACATATTCAGGAAAACGGGTGTGATAGCTGGTGGAGAACGGCATGCGCTTCCGCAGGCACCAGCGGCGCGCCGTCAGCCCCAGCGGGCCTTCCGTGGCGATATGGACGTAGGAAGGTTTATGCTTTCCGATCTCGCGGGCAACGCGACTGTACCAGGCGACCGACAGGCGGATCTCGGGATAGGTGGGGCAGGGGATACTTGCGAAACGCTCGGGCGTCACCATCGAGACTTCGACGCCCATCCTGGCCAGTTCGCGATTGGTGTTCTCGATGGAGCGGACGACGCCATTGACCTGTGGGTGCCAGGCATCGGTAACGATCACCAGCCGTTCGGGCACGGCTCCAGCCGCACTAGCCCAGCTTTCGCCGCTATACGAATTAGACGGACGTTGCAGCATATCCCCATTTCCATCAGCGCCGCATAGTTCTGGCAACGCGCAACCCCTGGCGGGTTTCCGGAATGGCGATTCCCGCGGCTCTATTCTGGCGGAAGTGCATGATGGAAATATTACAGCCCTGTATGAGTATTTACAGGAGCTTACAGCCGTGGTGACCGGCAATTATGTCGGCAAGTGAAAGGCGGAAAGCGAGGCGCCTTAAAAAAGAACGGCGCCGGCGGGGAGGCCGGCGCCGCAATAAAACTTAGGCTGCTGCCGAAGCGGAGCCGGAAATCGGAACTTCCGATATCGTCTTCAGAACCTGCGACGCGATCTGGTAAGGGCAGCCCTGGGAGTTCGGGCGGCGGTCTTCCAGGTAGCCACGGTAATCGTTCTTGACGAAGGAGTGCGGAACGCGGATCGAGGCGCCACGGTCGGCAACGCCGTAGGAGAACTTGTTCCACGGAGCCGTTTCGTGCTTGCCGGTCAGGCGCTTGTCGTTGTCCGGGCCGTAGACATTGATGTGGTCCATCAGGTTCTTTTCGAACTGGGCCATCAGTGCCTCGAAATAGGCCTTGCCGCCGATTTCGCGCATATACTTGGTGGAGAAGTTGCAATGCATGCCCGAGCCGTTCCAGTCGGTGTCGCCGAGCGGCTTGCAGTGATACTCGATATCAATGCCATACTTCTCGGTCAGGCGCTGCAGGAGGTAGCGCGCCATCCAGATCTGGTCGGCGGCCTTCTTGGAGCCCTTGCCGAAAATCTGGAATTCCCACTGGCCCTTGGCCACTTCGGCATTGATGCCTTCGTGGTTGATGCCGGCAGCGAGGCAGAGGTCGAGATGCTCTTCGACGATTTCGCGGGCAACCGAGCCGACGTTCGAATAGCCGACGCCGGTATAGTACGGACCCTGCGGAGCCGGGTAGCCGCTCTCCGGGAAGCCGAGCGGACGGCCGTTTTCGTAGAAGAAATATTCCTGTTCGAAGCCGAACCAGGCATCTTCGTCATCAAGGATCGTTGCACGAGCGTTGCTTGCATGCGGCGTGACGCCGTCCGGCATCATGACTTCGCACATGACGAGCACGCCGTTGGTGCGGGCCGGATCGGGATAGATGGCAACCGGCTTCAGCACGCAATCCGAGCTGCGGCCTTCGGCCTGCATCGTCGACGAACCATCGAAGCCCCAAAGCGGGAGCTGTTCGAGTGTCGGGAAATTATCGAATTCCTTGACCTGTGTCTTGCCACGCAGGTTCGGTACCGGGGTGTAACCGTCGAGCCAAATATACTCGAGCTTATACTTTGTCATCTGCGACTCTCTCTGCTGCGAACTGAACCCTGCGGCGGTAGACGCAAGAGTGCGTCGTCCCGTCAGGGATTGCCTATGCAAATGCACGTAGCGTGCCAGTTCGGTGAGCCGACATAAAAAATTTACGAATCACGAGGCCGAGCCGGTTTTCGGTGCGACGCCGTACGAGGGAGGTCAAAGCCGGTTCATCTCTATTGGCCTTTCAGGCCGCCATTTTCGGCTTGGAACCAGAGCCGAAGTCGGGCGTTCGGAGAAATGGATGAAGTTTTAGACAATTCAGAGCCGGCTTTATCGGAAAATGCTGCATAAACGGTCCGCGACGGCAATGCTGCCGATATTTTGTGCAATTTGCATAAACTATGTGCATTGTGTTACTGTAGCGACCGTAAATGTTGATAGGCCGAGCTGAAGAAAGGCTATCTCATGGCAATCGGTTTCCATCGCGAATCCGCGACGATCTATCAGTTTCCCATCAGGGCCGTTCAAGCGCCGAACCGCTTCGAGCGTTTTCGGATGATGGAGCGTGAGGCTGCCGATGTGTGCGATGCGCTCGACAGCTGCTGGTATCACGATGAGGCCGTTCGGACCGACGACAAGAAGCCCAATTCTTGATCTGACAATCGACATGAATGACCGCTGAGGCGGGGGCGAGCCTGCGCGTGGCTGCTTGAGAAGCAACATGCGCAGGCTTCAATCGGATGATCAGAGGCCGAGCTTTTCCTTCGGCACCAGTGCGCCATGCTCGCTCACAACGCGGGCGGCGATCTTCGCTCCAAAGCGGGCGGCTGCCGGGGCATCCCGGTTTTCCAGATAGTGCGCAAGAAAAGCGCCGTTGAAGCTGTCGCCGGCGCTGGTCGTGTCGACGACCGTGTCCACCTTTTCCGCAGGCACATAGGTTTGCTCGTTGGCGAAGCTCAGCGTTGCGCCTTCCGCACCATTCTTGACGACGACATGCGAGGCGCCGAGTCCGCGATAGCGTTCAATGGTGGCTTCGATGGAGGCATCGCCGAAATGGGCAGCCTCGTCGTCGAAGCTCGGCATAACGAGCGAAGAGGCACGCCCGCCTTCACTGATCGTCGCGTGCATTACGTCGTAGCTCGACCAGAGGCGAGGGCGGATGTTCGGGTCGAAGACAACGAACTTGCCGACTGCCTTGGCACGGCGGATTTCCGCAAGCAGCGTCTCGGCGTCGTCATGGGACAGGATAGCGAGCGTGATGCCGGAGAAGTAGACCACCTCGGCGCTTTCCACCGCCTCACGCAGCTGGTCCGGATCGGCGGCCAAGCTGCGCGCAGCCGAGTTGTCGCGCCAGTAGCTGAAGGAGCGTTCGCCGTTCCTCAGATTGATCATGTAGAGACCGGGCGTCTTGCCCTTGATGCGGCAGATGAGGTCCGTGCCTATGCTGGCCTTGTCCATGAAGGCGACCATTTCGTCCGACATCGGATCATCGCCGAGCGCGGTGAAATAATCGACCGACCAGGCGGGCGGCAGGCAGGCACGGGCATACCATGCGGTGTTGAAAGTATCGCCGGCAAAGCCTTTGCGCAGCAGGCCTTCACCCGCCTGCGAGAGCTCCACCATGCATTCGCCGATCGACAGAAACCGTCCGCTCAAGCTTTCCTCCCGGATTTTTTCTGCTCTTGCGGATACGCGAAGAGGCCGGAGGAGACAAGTCAAGGAGAGTTGAAAGTCCATCGCCCCGGTGCCGGGGCGATGGAGAATATCAGATCAGGACTCATCCATATGGTAGCAGGCGGCCGTCTGGCCGGGGCGGACGAGTTCCGTCGGCGGCATTTCCGTGCGACAGATATTCGTCGCCTTCCAGCAGCGCGGCGAGAAGACGCAGCCTTTTGGCGGATTGAGTGGCGAGGGTGGATCTCCCTGCAGGCGGATACGGCTACGCTGACGCGCAAGCTTCGGATCGGGGATCGGAGCCGCCGAGAAGAGTGCCTGCGTGTAGGGATGTGCCGGATGTTCGAAGACCGTGGCGCAATCGCCGGCTTCGACCACCTTGCCGAGATAAAGAACCAGCACGTCGTCCGAAATCAGGCGCACGACCGAGAGGTCGTGGCTGATGAAGATCAGCGTCAGCCCGAACTCCTTGCGCAGCTTGCGGAGCAGCGTGATGACCTGGCCCTGGATCGATACGTCGAGAGCCGAGACCGGCTCGTCGCAGATGATGAGTTTCGGCCGGGTGACGACAGCGCGGGCAATGCCGATACGCTGAGCCTGACCGCCCGAGAATTCGTGCGGGTAGCGATTGATCATCTCGGGCACGAGGCCGACGGCCGTCATGATCTCGCGCACGCGCTCAAGCCTCTGAGCCCTGTTCAGCTTCGGCTCGAAGACGGTGAGCGGTTCGGCAATGATATCGCCGACTGTCATACGCGGGTCGAGTGACGCGATCGGATCCTGGAAGATGATCTGCATGTCGCGGCGTGCGGCGCGCATTTCCTCATCCGAGAGATCGAGAAGGTTGCGGCCCTGCCAGAGGATCCGGCCTTTCTGTGCCTTCAGAAGACGCAGGATCGAGCGGCCGAGCGTGGATTTGCCGCAGCCGGATTCGCCGACAATGCCGAGCGTGCGGCCTTCGGCGAGATCGAAGCTGACATTGTTGACGGCGGTCAGCATCAGCGGCGGTTTGAAGAAGGATTTCGAGGGGATCTCGAACTGGGTCGTCAGGTTCTCGACCCTCAGAAGCGAGCGCTCAGCCATGGATCAGCAACTCCTCGCGGCGGGGGAAGGGATGGAAGCAGGCGGCGCAATGGTTTGCCCCTTGCTGCTGAAGCTGCGGCGGGCGGTCGATGCAATCGTCCTGAACCTGCGAACAGCGCGGCGAGAAATTGCAGCCCTTCGGCAGATGCTGCAGGTTCGGCGGACGGCCGGGAATGACGACGAGGTCGTCGACATCCTGGTCAGGGCGCGGGATCGAAGCGTGCAAGGCTGCTGTATAGGGGTGGGCCGGGTTCTCGAAGAGCTCGTCAACAGGAGCTTCCTCGACGATACGGCCGGCATACATGACGGCCACCCTGTCTGCGAGACCGGCGACGACGCCGAGGTCGTGGGTGATCATCAGGAGTGCGGTGTTCATCTCCGCCGTCAGATCGTTGAAGAGATCGAGGATCTGCGCCTGGATGGTGACGTCGAGCGCTGTTGTCGGCTCGTCGGCGATCAGCAGTTTCGGTTTGGTGAGCAGCGCCATGGCAATGACGATGCGCTGCCGCATGCCGCCCGAAAGTTCATGCGGATACAGGCCGAAACGGCGCGTGGGATCAGGAATGCCGACGCGCTTCAGCATGTCGAGTGCCTCTGCGGATGCCGCCCTGGCGGTAAAGCCGCGATGGATCTCAAGCTGTTCCGTCAGTTGCCGGGAAATCCGGAGCGACGGATTAAGCGCAGTCATCGGATCCTGGAAGACCATGGCCATGTCCTTGCCGCGAACACGGTCGAGTTCGCGCGGCTTCAGCGCCAGCACGTTCTTGCCTTCCAGCAAGGCCTGGCCGGTCGTTTTGCCGTTCTTGGCAAGCAGGCCCATGATGCCGAGGAAGGTCTGGCTCTTGCCGGAACCGGATTCGCCGACGATGGCGATGCGCTCGCCGCGGCGAACCGTCAGGTTCATGTTCGAGACCGCCTTCACCTGCCCTTCGGGCGTCTCGAAGGTGATCGAGTAGTCCTTCAGTTCGAGAAGGGTATCGTTCTGTTTTTCCTGAGACATCTTATCGATCCTTCGGGTCGAATGCATCGCGCAGCCCGTCGCCGATAAACAGCAGGCTGAGCAGCAGGGCCACGAGGAAGCTTGCCGGGAAAACCAGCAGCCAGGGCATGCTTTCCATGGCATCGGTGCCTTCGGCAATCAGGGTGCCGAGCGAGGTCAGCGGTTCCTGAACGCCAAAGCCGAGATAGGAGAGGAAACTCTCGGTCGCGATGATCTCAGGCACGGTCAACGCCGCGAAGATGACGACGGGGCCGACGAGGTTAGGGATGATGTGCTTGGTGATGATCTTGAAAGGCTTCTGACCCGAGGCGCGGGCAGCTTCCACGAATTCGCGGTGCTTGAGCGACAGGGTCTGACCGCGCACGATGCGGGCCATGGTCAGCCATTCGAGTGCGCCGATCGCTGCAAAGAGCAGGTAGACGTTGCGGCCGAAGATCACCATCAGCAGGATGACGAAGAGGATGTAGGGAAGTGCGTACATGATATCGACGAAGCGCATCATGATGGCATCCAGCCTGCCGCCGATATAACCGGATACCGCACCGTAGAGCACGCCGATGACCACGGAGACGAGGGTTGCCGTCAGCGCCACGGCAAGCGAAATGCGCGTGCCGTAGAGCACACGCGCAAGCAGGTCGCGGCCGTTCGGGTCGGTGCCGAAATAGTGGCCGTTTTCGAAGGAGGGTGGGGCGCGGAAGGCGGCCCAATCAGGGTCTTCATAGCTGAAGGGAATGAAGTTCGGGCCAAGGAAGGCGGCAAGGATCAGCACCACCAGAACGCCGATGGAGATGACTGCCGCCTTGTTGCGAGAGAGGCGGCGCAGCGCATCCTTAGTTAGAGAGCGGCCTTCCGGAGACAGACCTTCGGCCTCCAGCAGTTCGGCTGCGAGCAGCTCTCTTTTCGCGGGATTGAGGATCATCTGTTTCTCACTTTCGGGTCCAGCCAGGCATAGGCGATGTCGACCAGAAGGTTCAGGAACACGATCAGCACCATGTAGAAGATGACCGTACCGAGAACCATGCCGTAATCGCGGTTCAGCGCTGCGTTGACGAAATAGCGGCCGATGCCGGGCAATCCGAAGATGCTTTCGACAACCAGCGAGCCGGTGAGAAGGTAACTTGCCGCCGGTCCCAGATAGGAAACGACAGGCATCAGGGCGGGCTTCAGCGCGTGGCGCATGACCGTCAGGCGCGGGCCAATGCCCTTGGCCTTGGCGGTACGGATGAAGTTCTGGTTCATGACCTCGATCATCGAGCCGCGGGTGATACGCGAGATGCGGCCCGCATGCGGCAGGGCCAGAACGACGATGGGCAGGACGAGGTATTTGATCGAGCCGTCACCCCAGCCGCCGACCGGAAACCACGCGAGATGGATGCCGAAGACGAGTTGCATGATGGGCGCGATCAGGAAGTTCGGCAGGACGACGCCCACCAGAATGAGGGCACTCAGAATATAGTCCGGTGCCTTGTTCTGATAGAGCGCCCCAAGACAGCCGACAGCAATGCCAACAATGATGGCAATCAGGAACGCAGCCGTGCCGATGGTGAAAGTGTAGGGCAGGCCGATCATGATCTGCTGGGCGACGGTAAAGTCCTCGCTCGCGAAGGAGGGGCCGAGGTCGCCTTTCAGCAGGTCGCCAACGTAGATCAGGTACTGCTGAACAAGCGGCTTATCCAGATTGTAGTGGATCGCAAGGTTTTTCAGGATCACCGGCGGCAATGGCCTTTCGCCATCGAAGGGGCCGCCGGGAGCAAGGCGCAAAACGAAAAAGCAGGCTGTGACGGCGATCCACAGGACGGGGATCGTCGACAGCAATCGACGGAGTGCATATTTGATCATGGGCGTGGAACGGCTCTTTCCGGGCCTGCCGGAAAGAGCCTTTCATCCTTATTCTTTGATGGACAGCCAGCGCGTGCGGTGGATGTCCTGAACGTTGTCGACGAAGCCTTCGATCTTAGGCGAGACGACGTTCTTGGAGACGTAGTAATAGATCGGCAGCGCGGCGGTATCGTCCAGCGCGAGCTGTTCGGCCTTCTTGAAGATCTCGGCGCGCTTCGTCAGATCGGTCTGAGCGTTGCCCTCCTTGATCAACTTGTCGTAATCGGCATTCGACCAGCGACCGTAGTTCATCTGGACGCCCGTCACGAGAAGGTTGAGGAAGTTGTCCGGGTCATTGTAGTCGGCAAGCCAGCCGGCACGGCCGATCTGCACTTCACCGCGCTGCAACTGGTCGTAGTGGACCTTCGTTTCAGCGTTGACGAGTTCGACGTTCACGCCAAGCGGCTTCCACATGGAGGCGATCGCGACGGCGATGCGCTTATGGTTGTCGTTGGTGTTGTACTTGAGCTCGGTGGTCAGCGGATGATCCGGACCGAAACCGGCTTCCTTCAGCAGCTTCTTGGCTTCTTCGACCTTGTCCTTGTAAGGGAGATCCTTCCAGGAGACGTAGGCAGGTTCGCCGTAGTTTGCCGTGCCCGGCGGGACCCAGGAATAGGCCGGCAGTTCGCCGGTGCCGAGGATCTGTGGGCCGATGACTTCGCGGTTGATCGCCATGGACAGAGCCTGGCGCACGCGCTTGTCGCTGAAGGGGGGCTTTGTCGAGTTGATGACGTAGTAGTAGAGGCCGGAGAAGGGGGCAACATGCGCCTGGCCCGGCAGGTTCTTCTTCATCCATTCGTACTGGTCAGTCGGGAAGTCGGTGAGGATGTCGAATTCGCCCGCGCGGTAGCGCTTCAGCGCAGCTTCCTGGTCTTCAAGCACGAAGAACTTTGCGCCGTCGATCTTGATATCCTTGGCGCCGTAATACTGATCATTCCTGACGGTCGTGACGTGCGAACCGGGGACCCACTCGGTCGGCTTGTACGGACCGTTGGTGACGATATTGCCGATCTTGACCCAGTCCTGACCCTTGGCTTCGACGACATGTTTCGGCAGCGGATAGGCCGTGTAGTGCATCAGGGCGTTGATGAAATAGGGGGTCGGGTTTTCAAGGGTGATCTCAAGCGTCTTGTCGTCGATCGCCTTGACGCCGAGCTCGTTCAGATCGGTGATCTCGCCCTTGTTGATCTTTTCAGCATTCTTGATGGTGAACTGCAGATAGGCATAGTCGGCAGCATTCTTCGGGTCGATGAGGCGCTGGAGGGCGAAGACGAAGTCGCCGGCCGTTACCGGCTGGCCGTCGGACCACTTGATGCCATCACGCAGCTTGAAGGTGTAGACCTTGCCATCGGGGGAAATGGTCCAGCTTTCGGCCTGGCCAGGGATCGGATTATCCTTGGCATCTTCGGTGACGAGGCCTTCGAAGATATCGCCGGCAATGCGGTTTTCCCAGTCGCCGGAGAGCTTTTGCGGATCCAGCGAAGTGGGGTCGCCACCATTATGGATGTTCAGCGTGGCTGCGTGGGCCGAAAACGCGAGCAATGAGCCAACCATTGCAGACGCGAGAAATTTTTTCGTAAAAAAGGACATTATGGGTCCACCTTTCTAGGCTTTTCGCCTTTTCTTTAGTCATTTGTTCCCGGTTAGACCTGTTACGTGCAGGTCAACGGCACCTTAACGCAAAGGTTTGGCGTTGCAACCCCTAAACCGGTGGGTAGCATTAGGGTGTGGACAAGCCTATAAGCGTCTCCCTTTTGCCGGATCGCGACGGCCTGTATTCGTTGCCAAATAAGTCATCGCGCTGTTGTTTTTTGCCGCACCGTCTTTAGTGTTGCGGTCGAAATGAAGCAGGAGACGGCGGTCGATGGCATTGCAGACGGACGGGAATGCGGACTGGTGGCGCGGCGCGGTGATCTATCAGGTCTATCCGCGATCGTTTCAGGATACGAACGGCGACGGGCTCGGCGATCTCAAGGGGATAACCCGGCGCTTGCCACATATTGCCAGCCTCGGCGTTGACGCCATCTGGCTTTCTCCCTTCTTCAAATCGCCCATGGCAGACATGGGCTATGACGTCTCCGATTATTGCGACGTCGATCCGATTTTCGGCACGCTCGACGATTTCGACGCGATGATGGCAGAAGCCCACAGGCTCGGAATAAAGGTCATCATCGACCAGGTGATTTCCCATACATCCGACCGGCATCCATGGTTCGTGGAAAGCCGCTCCAGCCGCACGAACGACAAGGCCGACTGGTATGTCTGGGCCGATCCGAAGCCCGATGGGACGGCGCCGAACAACTGGCTGTCGATCTTCGGCGGACCGGGCTGGGAATGGGATGGCGTGCGCCGGCAATATTACCAGCATAACTTCCTGACCTCGCAGCCGGACCTGAACTTTCACAGCAAACAGGTTCAGGATGCCCTGCTGAAAACTGTGAAATTCTGGCTCGACCGTGGTGTGGACGGTTTCCGCCTTGACACCGTGAATTATTACTTCTGTGACAAACAGCTCCGGGACAATCCGCCGCATGAGCCAGACCCGGATCAGGCCGGCCTCGATGCGCCCGACAGCAACCCCTATGGCATGCAGAACCATCTTTACGACAAGACGCAGCCGGAGAACCTCGAATTCCTCAAGCGCTTCCGTGCATTGCTCGACCAGTACGAGGGGCGCACGACCGTCGGCGAAGTGGGCGACGGTGCGCGCTCGCTGAAGACCGTTGCGGCCTATACGACCGGCGGCGACAAGCTGCATATGTGCTACACCTTCGACCTGCTTGGTCCGGACTTCACGGCAGATCATATCCGCGGCTGTGTCGAGAGCTTCCAGCGCATGGTGAAGGACGGCTGGGTCTGCTGGGCCTTCTCCAACCATGACGTCAACCGCCATGTCAGCCGTTTCGCGCTGACGGAAGACGAACGTCCGGTTATCGCCAAGCTGGCAATTTCGGTGCTGGCAGCACTTCGCGGTTCGATTTGCCTCTATCAGGGCGAGGAGCTGGGGCTGCCGGAGGCGGAGCTTGCCTTCGAAGACCTGCGCGACCCCTATGGTATTCGCTTCTGGCCGGCCTTCAAGGGCCGCGACGGATGCCGCACGCCGATGCCATGGGAAGCCGGCAAGGCGCATGCCGGTTTCACCAGCGCCGAGAAGAGTTGGCTGCCGGTGCCCTATGAGCAGGCAGCGCTGTCCGTGGACACGCAGGAAAACAGCGACAGTTCCGTCCTGCATCATTATCGGCGCACGCTGGAATTCCGCAAAAGTCAGCCGGTGCTGCTCGACGGCAGCATGGAATTCGTCGGCAGCAATCAGGATCTGCTCGCCTTTATCAGAGACAAGGGCGGGGAGAAGCTGCTCTTCGTCTTCAACCTGACGCGCGAGCCAGCGGAGTTCCGTCTCCCGGCCGGCATGTCGTTAGGCGAACCGCTGAACATGCCGGGGTTCAAGGCTGTTTCGCGCGATCATGCGGTCAAGCTCGGCGCGCTCGACGCTTTCTGCGCCCGTATCGTCTGAGTGATCAGCCGATCAGCATAAAGCGATCGACATCAACCATTCCCTTGTCCGAGATCTTCAAATGCGGGATCACGGGCAGGGGCAGGAAGGCGACCTGCAGGAAGGGTTCTTCCAGCGTCGTGCCAAGGGCGTAGGCGGCCTTCCGCAGATGATGCAGCGTGTCGCGCACCACCTCATAGGGCTCCAGGCTCATCAGGCCGGCGACAGGCAGCGCGATTTCGCCGGTAACCTTGCCGTCTTCGACGACCACGAAGCCGCCCTTTATCTCGCCAAGACGGTTAGCGGCGAGTGCCATGTCGTCCTCGCTGACGCCGACGACACAGATATTGTGGCTGTCGTGGCCGACCGTTGAAGCAATCGCGCCTTTCTTCAATCCAAAACCCTGCACGAAGCCGTTGGCGTGATTGCCGTTCTTGCCGTGCCGCTCGATGACTGCGACCTTGATGATATCGTTGCCGAGATCGACGGTGGTCTGGTTGCCTTTCGCCGGCAGGTGATAGCGACGATGCTCCGTGATGATCTTGCCCGGCATGACGCCGATGACGGATGTTTCGCCCTCGGCGACCGGTACGCCGAAATGGGCCGCATTGACCGGCCGCGCCTTGACGCTGTCGAGGCCGACGGGGGCAATTGGCTTGCGGGTGGTAAAGAGTGCATCGGCGACATGACGGCCGGCGGAAAAGACCATGTCCGCCCGGCAATTTTCGAGACTGTCGATGACGACAAGATCGGCCCGCCAGCCGGGGGCAATGAGGCCGCGGTCACGCAGGCCGAAGGCGCGGGCGGCGGAGATCGAGGCGGCCCGGTAGATTGCCAGCGGCTCGACGCCGGCAGCGATCGCCGTGCGGATCATGTAGTCGAGATGACCCTGCTCGGCGATATCAAGCGGATTGCGATCATCGGTGCAGAGCGCAAGATAAGGGGAGAGGCGCTCCGTGATGATGGGCATCAGGGCGTGTAGGTCCTTAGAGACCGAGCCCTCGCGCACGAGGATATGCATGCCCTTGCGAATTTTCTCCAGCGCTTCGGTGGCACTCGTGCATTCATGCTCGGTGCGGATGCCGGTGGAGAGATAGCCGTTGAGATCGTTGCCTGAGAGCAGCGGTGCATGCCCATCGATATGGTCACCCTGGAAAGCATCGAGCTTTGCCATGCAGACGGGATCCTTGTGGATCACGCCGGGGAAATTCATGAACTCGGCAAGGCCGATGACCTTGGGATGGTTGCGATAGGGCAGAAGGCTTTCGACCGGAAGGTCGGCGCCTGATGTTTCCAGATGCGTGGCCGGCACACAGGAGGACAGCTGCACGCGGATATCCATGATCGTTTCGAGCGCCGAAGCGAGGAAGAATTCGATGCCTTCCTTGCCGAGCACATTGGCGATCTCATGGGGGTCGCAGATCACGGTCGTCACGCCATAAGGCAGGACGCAGCGGTCGAATTCATGCGGCGTGACGAGCGAGGATTCGATGTGTAGATGCGTGTCGATGAAGCCCGGAACGACGATCCTGCCGGAAATATCGATCTCGGTCTCGCCGCTATAGGCGCCGCAGGTGCCGACGATGCGGTCGCCGCAGATTGCGATATCAGACTGGATAAGCTCACCCGTCACGAGATCGAAGAAGCGTCCGCCTTTCAGCACGATATCGGCCGGTATGCGACCCACACCCTGATCGATGAGACGTTCGAGCTTGGCGGTCATGGTCTTCACCTTCTTCAACTGATTTCTGCTGCTGGGCGCAGGATGCCGGAAAAACTTCCCGGTTGTATTTCGGGCTACTTTCGCCTGCACATCGGCAATGCTAATGACGCGAGCATACAGATGCGAAGTTCCAACTCAAGGCCATGATATGAAAGCAATTATTTCAGCTGCTTGTGTAGTCGTGCTTCTCTTGAATAGCTGTTCAACGGTGGCTTTGGTCAAGCTTGAGACTGACAAGAACGGCCGAGTGAGCCAAGTTACAGTGAAGCAATCAAGTGGAAACACCGACTATGATGAGTATCTGAAGCGCCTGGCGATCAAAAACTTCCACAACAAGGTTCCGCGGCCAGCTTCCAACGGCGTTTACGTTCAACCCTTGGTCATCGAATACAATACGCTGAAAGATTATGTTGGAGGCGGTCCCAAGCTGCCAGAGTGACGGTGTCTTCGCATGGCAAATAGAAATCGGGCGCCGTGAGGCGCCCGATCCCGTTGTCAGCACTGTTGCCACTTACTCGGCAGCGACGATCTTGCCGCCTTCCCACTTGTAGAGTGAGAAGCTCTGCGAGGAGAGGTCGCCGGTTTCGCCGTAGGTGAGCTTGCCGATGACTGTCGGGATCTGGTCGCCGCCCTTCAGGGCAGCCGCGACGGCTTCCGCATCTTCGGCGCTGCCGGCCTTTTCGATACCGGCCTTCAGCACTTCGACGGCAGCATAGGCGTTCAGCGTGAAGGCTTCGGCCGGGATGTTCTTGGCGGCGAGCGCATCGGCAGCGACCTTGGAGTCCGGGCTCTTGGTGGCGTCGGAGGCGTTGGTGAACAGTGTGCCGGCTGCCGCATCCGTGCCGATCGTCCAGAACTCGGTGTTGGAGAGACCGTCACCGCCGATGATCTGGGCATTCACCGAGAGGTCATGGAGCTGGCGGGCGAGCAGGCCGCCTTCCGGGTGGTAACCGCCGAAGTAGACGAGATCAACCTTCTCGGCCTTGATACGGGTGGTCAGGGCGGAAAAGTCCTTGTCGCCGGGCGTTATGGAGTCGTTGATGACTTCGGTGATGCCGCCGGCATTCAGCGTTGCCTTGAAGGCATCGGCGAGGCCCTTACCATAAGCGCCCTTGTCGTTGATGATGGCGACGCGCTTGTCCTTGAAGTGCTCAAGAACATATTTGGCGGCGACTTCGGCCTGCTGGTCGTCGCGGCCGCAGGTGCGCAGAACATTGGTCAGCCCACGCTTGGTGAGGTCAGGCGCGGTTGCAGTTGGAGTGACCATCAGTACGCCATTTTCGGCCAGAACGTCGGAGACCGGGATAGCAACGCCAGACGTGACCGGGCCGACGACGAAACGGATGCCGTCGCCGACAACCTTGTTCGCGGCGGAAACGCCCTGCTTCGGTTCGCCAGCGTCGTCAGCCAGTTCGAGCACGACCTTCTCGCCGAGAATGCCGCCGCTCTTGTTGATTTCGTCGACGGCGGTCTGCGCGCCGTTCTTTACCTGGTCGCCATAGGCTGCCACCGGGCCGGTCAGCGGCGCGATGAGGCCGATGGTGATATCCGCATGCGCGAGCGGCGCAAATGCCAGCGAGGCAACGAGCGTCGCCGTCAGAGTCTTCAGAGTCATGGTCTGTCTCCTTGGGTTGGGGTCGTCTTCGACCACCGGTTGTTTGCCGCGCAGGCCGTTCCTTTGTCAGCGATCCTTTTGGGACCGTGCCAAGGACGAGGAAAAGCTGCGCGATCAATGAACCTCGCGGCCATATTTGGCTCGCCCGGCGCATGGCAAGATTTCTAGAAATTTCGGTGGGATTCCGCAAGATGATAACAAGATAGGGCTTGTTTTCGCCCGATATGGAAAGATTGCGCCCGATTTTTTGATTTTTCAGTCCATTTCCCGCAATTTTCGGTCTGCCTCATCTCGATCGTTCACAGGCTTGGCGTGGCCGTGTCACGGCAGTCACAACCTGCGACCATCAGCCGATGTTCTCTGATAGGGTGCTTTCAGTCTTATGTGACTTGCGGCTTTTGCAGAAAGCCGAAGCGGATCTTCTTCGACAGAACATATCGATGGCCGCGGATAAGCAGATATCTGGAAATTTCGCCGACGATCCTTGTTGTAACTCATGTATTCAGGCCAATTAACAATTGATTCTAAGAATCCTAGTATAACTATTATTTCCTAGTGTTTTGTTGCAGTGCAATAAAATATTCGATTTGTCGAGGCAGGGATATAGCGGGACAGATATCTGGATGCTCAAGCGTATTGAAGCCAGGCAGGTGCGGACCGGAATGTTTATCGAGATGGTCGAGGGCATCTGGCACGATCCTCTTCTGTCTCGGCGACGGTTCTTACTGCGGCGCGAGAGCGATACGCTGAAGCTTAATGATTGCGCTAACACGGCCGTCGTGATCAACACCACCAAAGGCCTCGATGTCAGGGACACCTCTCGCAAGCTCGAGATCGACGTCAAGGCGGCCCGCGAGACCATTCAGAAATCCGTGGAGGTGCTGGAGAATGTCTTCGGCCGGCTGCAGGGCGGGGACGGGATCACTGTTGATCAGGTCGAGCCGGTCATTTCATCCGTTTCGAAATCGATGGACGACCATCCTGCCGTCTTCATCAGCGTTACTCGGCTGAAGTCCAAGGACGAGGTGACTTTCATCCATTCACTCTCGGTCAGTGCCTTGATGATCCTTTTCAGCCGCCATCTCGGACTGGACGAGAAAGTGGTGCAGACGCTCGGCACGGCAGGGCTGTTGCACGATGTCGGCAAGCTCGAAATTCCGCTTGAAGTGCTCAACAAGGAAGGGCGCCTGAACGAAGCCGAGATCCAGTTGATCCGTGACCATCCGGAAAAGGGGCATGCGATCCTGTCGCGTCAGGAGGGCATGTCCGAAATCGTTCTTGACGTCTGCCTCAATCATCATGAACGGATCGACGGCAAGGGTTATCCGCGCAAGCTGTCCCACGGCGAGATCAGCCTTCACGCGCGCCTTGCCGCGATCTGCGATGTCTATGACGCCGTTACGTCAGCGCGCCCCTACAAGGCCCCTTGGAGCGCGAAGGAGGCACTGACCTGGATGTTGGCGAATGAAGGCCATTTCGACCGCCGGCTCGTCAAAAAATTCGCCCTCTGCCTGTCGATTGCCTCCGTTTCCTGAGGCAATTCGTTTTCATGACAGGTGCCTGCGGGAATCTGGTCCGCCGCAAGCGCTGGAGCTGAGGAGCCGCGCTATTGTCGAGGGAGCGCCTTTCCCAGGAAATCCGTGACCATGCTGGCAACCTGCCGATGAATCATTTCCCGATCCGCGCCGATACCGTCTCGGCAGACGATGCTTTCGCCTGGCGCCTCTTTCTCGATCAACTCGGCGGCGCCGGGCTTGCAAGGCTGCATGAAGCTGAAATGCAGCGATCCCGGGATAAGGCTGTAGGTGGTGGTCGCTGGCGGCAGATAGCGGGCCACGTAGCCGGAATCCTTGTTGGTGGCGGCTATGTCCGCCCTGGTTGCCGTGTCCGCGTCGACATCTGCCGCAGCACCCAGCACCATCATGGGGATATGGATTGCCGAGAGGCTCGCTGGTGTCAGCCCACGACCGGGTCCGAGATCGAGTGACACGACGGCACGGATTCTCGGATCGCTGAGATCGGCGGCCAGCGCAGCACTGGAGGAGGCATCGCGCCCGATGCCCAGTGCGTCGAATATCCTGCAATAGAGCTGGCCGAAGTCGGCCATGCAATTCTTCGTCACAACAGCCGCATCGAAACGACCGCCTGCCAGTTCGACGACCGTCCAGCCGCCGAGCGAATGGCCGATCGCGGCAATCCGATCGGATGCCACGCCGCCCGTCAGATCCGCATTGTCGAGCAGCGCATCGATCGTGCGGCTGAGATCGCCGGGGCGCCTCCATAATTCGACAGCGTCAGACTTCCGCATATCGAATGTGGTCGTGCCGGGATGATCGGGTGCAGCGACGACATAGCCTGCGTGCACGAGATCGGCGGCGAGCCAGGCGAGGTTGCGCCAGCTTCCGCCATAGCCATGGGAGAGCACGACCAACGGATGTGGGCCGGGCACGGGTTCGGCATCCCTGATGACGGGCTGGCCGATAAAGGCCGGCGTTTCGCCGAGAAGGACTGGGGCGGCATCTGATGCCGTCGGATACCAGATGCTGACATGGACGGGACGATCGGTGTTTTTGCCGGGCAGGGTGATTTCACGGAAGCCGGTTCCGGCATGTGCTGCCGATACCAGCAGCAGGAGCAGGGGGAGAATAAAGACCAGTCTTGGCATGGGATCTCCATTGGGTTGGTTTGCCCTGTCTGGAGGAAATCCCTGACACCGGAGACCGATAACGCGATCAAGGTCGCCGACATCAAAAGAAAAGGCGAGGCCGGAGCCTCGCCCTTGAATTCAAGTCGGGACTATCGAGATCAGATGTTGTTCTGCAGGATCGTACGCAGCTTGCCGAAGAGCTCGTCGATGTGCTTCTTCTCGATGATCAACGGCGGGGAGAGCGCGATGATGTCGCCTGTCGTGCGGATCAAAAGTCCGCTTTCGTAAGCCTTGAGGAAGGCCGTGAAGGCGCGCTTGGTCGGCTCACCGGCGATCGGGTCGAGTTCGATCGCGCCGATAAGGCCGGTATTTCTGATGTCGATGACATTAGGGCAATCCTTCAGCGAGTGCAGCGCATCGGCCCAGTAGTCGGAAAGCTCGGCTGCGCGGGTCAGCAGGCCTTCTTCCTTGTAGGTGTCGAGCGTCGCGAGTGCTGCGGCCGAGGCGATCGGGTTCCCGGAATAGGTATAGCCATGGAAGAACTCGATCATGTGCTCGGGGCCGTTCATGAAGGCATCATGGATTTCCGAGGTGACGAAGACGGCGCCCATCGGGATGACGCCGTTGGTCAGGCCCTTGGCGGTGACCATGATGTCGGGCTTCACGTCGTAATACTGGGCCGCGAAAGGAGCACCCAAACGACCGAAACCGGTGATGACTTCGTCGAAGATCAGCAGAATGCCGTGCTTGGTGCAGATGTCGCGCAGCTTCTGCAGATAACCCTTCGGCGGGATGAGAACGCCGGTGGAGCCGGCGACCGGCTCGACGATCACGGCGGCGACCGTGGAGGCGTCATGCAGGGTGACGATGCGCTCGAGTTCGGTGGCAATATCGCCGCCAATTTCGGGTTCGCCGCGGGTGAAGTTGTTCTTGCCTGGCAGGTGGGTGTGCGGCATGTGGTCAACGCCGGTCAGCAGCGTGCCGAACATCTTGCGGTTGGTGACGATGCCGCCGACCGAGATGCCGCCGAAGTTGACGCCGTGATAGCCGCGCTCGCGGCCGATCAGGCGGAAGCGTGAGCCATTGCCCTTCACGCGATGATAGGCAAGCGCGACCTTCAGCGCCGTCTCGACCGATTCAGAGCCAGAATTGGTGAAGAGGACGTGGTCCAGGCCATCAGGCGCGATGTCGACCAGGCGGTTGGCGAGCTCGAAAGCCTTGGGATGGCCGAGCTGAAAGGCCGGGGCGTAATCGAGTTCGCCCGCCTGCTCGCTGATCGCCTCCGTGATCTTCGGACGGCAGTGGCCGGCATTCACGCACCAGAGGCCAGCCGTACCGTCCAGAACCTCACGGCCGTCATGGGTCTTGTAGTACATGTCCTTCGCGCTCACGAAGAGGCGCGGTTCCTTCTTGAACTGGCGGTTCGCGGTAAAGGGCATCCAAAAGGCGCGAAGGTCGTTTGGCGTTGCATTCAGGCGGTTGGACATGCTGTTCTCCTGGCGGTCGGTCCCGTTCAAGGCTTTGCGCCGTTTATTTTTACTGCCCGGTCAAATTATCAGCGCCCGGCAAGGCGTCAAGCCGAAGAAGCGCCGCCTCTGCCGTTCCCGGACACTCGAGCGTCATCAATCTTTCGCCCGGCATTGCTACAAAAATCGATGGCCGCAATGGCCGAAGGCATTTCATTCATTTCCTTGAAATTCAACCACTTTTACCGGAGGTAGTCATGACGGACCGCCAGAAAACCAGACCGCGCCCCAATCCGCGGCGTGCATTTGCGCCGAGCTACGGCACCATTCTCGAAGAAGGCGTTCGTCGCCGTACCGTTCTCAAGGGCTTCATTGCAGCCATGGGGGCGGCCGCTTTTGCGCCGGCGCTCGAAGCAACGAAGGCAGAAGCTGCCGATTCGACGCTTACTTTCCCCGAACTGAAGCGCGTGCGCGACACCGCCGATCACTGGCCTGATGGTTACGAGCGCCAGATCCTCGTGCGCTGGGGCGACGCTCTCTTTGCCGACAGCCCGGAATTCGATGTCGCCAAGCTCGACGGCAAAGCGGCCGAGCGCCAGTTCGGCTACAATAACGACTTCACCCAGTTCCTGCCGCTGCCGTGGGGCGAGAAGAGCTCCGATCACGGCCTGCTGGTCGTCAGTCATGAATATGCGACGCCCTTTCTGATGTTTCCGGGTCTGACAGCGGACAACTACCGCGAGAAGATGACCGAGGATCAGATCCGGGCCGTCATGGCGGCTGTCGGCGTCTCTGTTTTGGAAGTGCGCAAGGACGGCAACCAATGGCAGGTGGTCAAGGACGGAAAGTATAACCGCCGCATCCACATGAGCACGGAAATCGGCATTTCCGGCCCGGCGGCGGGCGACGACCGTCTCAAGACGAAGGCTGATCCGACCGGTACCGTCGTTTTCGGCACGATCTCGAACTGCAATGGCGGCATCACGCCCTGGGGCACGATGCTCTCTGGCGAAGAAGGCGCAATGGACGTCTTTGCCGGCGACTATAAAAAACTGCCGAATCAGGAGCTGGTCGAACGCCAGGGCTGGGACGAGGATGAGAACGACATCTATTCCGTCAGCCGCGTCGAGCCGCGCTTCAAGTTCGAGGAAGAGCCGAACGAGTGGATGCGCTTCGACTGGGTGGTCGAAATCGATCCTTTCGATCCCTCGGCAAAGCCGGTCAAGCGCACCTCGCTCGGCCGCATGACGCATGAAGGCGCGCAATGTTGCGTCGCCCCAGATGGCCGCGTCGTGGTCTTCATGGGCGATGACGACGATTTCGAATATATCTACCGCTTCGTCACCCGCGATCCGTGGAACCCTAGCGATCGCGCCGCCAACAAGGATCTGCTCGACCATGGCACGCTGTCGGTCGCCAAGTTCGAAAGCGACGGCACGATGCGCTGGATCCCGCTCGTGGCCGGCGAAGGCCCGCTGACGGCGGAAGCCGGCTTCAGGACGCAGGCCGACGTCGTTCTCGCCACGCGCGCTGCAGCGGACTTGGTTGCTGCTACGCCGATGGACGGCCCGGAAGGCTTCATTCCGCATCTCGGCACCGGCAAACTCTATGTCGCCATGACCGAGAACGAGGATCGCCTGCCGAAGGGCCAGGGTGACGACGAGAAGGAACAGGTCAACGTCGCCAATCCGCGTGGCCCCAACCCGCATGGACATCTGCTGGAACTGGTGGCTCCCGGCGGTCCGGACAAGCCGGACTACGCAGCCGAGAGCTTCAAATGGGATGTCTTCGTTCTCTGCGGCGATCCGGCTAAGCCCGAAGACCAGGCGATGTTCCATCCGGCGACCACCTCGGCCGGCTGGTTCACCGACCCCGATAACCTGGCTGTCGATCCGGCAGGCCGCCTTTGGGTGACCACTGACGGTCCGCCGCCAGAAGGCATTGCCGATTCCGTCTATGTGATGGATACGGAAGGTCCGGGGCGCGCCCTGCCGAAGCTCATCTATATCGCGCCTGTCGGTTCGGAGACTTGCTCGCCGACCTTCACTTCCGACGGCTCCAGCGTATTCCTCTCGGTCCAGCATCCGGGCGAATTGCGCATGGCCGACAACGAGGACGCAACCTCGATGGAAGATGCCGGCACCAACTGGCCGGACTTCAAGCCGGGCGTGCCGGCCCGTCCGTCGCTCGTCGTGCTGACACGCGGCAATAACGGAGTGGTGGGCAGCTAACCCTGCCTTGTCTCAATCAAACGAGACCGGCAACTCTTGCGAGTTGCCGGTCTCTAAGCTTTGTGTGCTGAAAAATAGCACAAGCGGCGTCCGCGGAAACATTTCCTTCGGGACGCTGCTCAGGCTGACGTCATGTCAGCACTGACATCAGGCTGCAGACCTGCTCCGGTTCTGCGTCACGTAGATATCCTCGAGTGTTGCGAGGATTTTCATGACTGGCTCGGAGTTGCTTGAATAGTAGATCGTCTGTGCATCACGACGGGTCTTGACCAGCTTCTGAGCGCGCAATTTCGACAGATGCTGGGAGAGGGCCGACTGGCTCAGGCCGACCTGGGTGGCGAGAACGCCGACAGGCACTTCTCCCTTTACCAGGCTGGTGAGGATCAGCAAACGCTTGGGGTTGGCCATGGCCGATAATAAAGCTGCCGCCACATTGGTGTGCTCGGCCAAATCAGAGGTTTCCATATTTCTTCTTCCTAATGCGAAACGTACATCATCCGTACAGGCACAGGCCGTCAGACGGTTATTTGACTGACAGCGAAAACTAGCAATTGGGCTTGAAGATTGTATATACCTAAATTTAAGGTATCAGGTATGCTATTTTAGATATGTTTGAACAAATGTGACCTAAATCCTCTGCGGGTATATCGAACTCGTAACGCAACAATAAGTCACCTGAAATCATATCAAAACCTGACGAATCGACCCCACATATGCGCCAGGGGCCTGCTTCAGGTGCCTTCAGCCGCGATGTCAGCGCTAACATCAGGTCCGGGTGGCGCGCTACTAAATCTTGCACTGCAGCGTCAGCTTTTTCAGCGATGTCGTCATTTGCCTGGGAGTGAATCACAAGATCGCTGCCGTCCAAAATGTAGGCACGGCCGAAGCCGCCATTGAGGCTGGCCGATTGCGGGATGAGGCGGAAGAAACGGAAATCCGGGAAATCGATATAGAGTTTCGCCTTGGCGTGACGATCGAGGAAACGGGTGCGGATGCGCGCGTGGAGGAGCGTGTCCCGCTCCACCTGTTCTGCGCGGCATTGGGTCGTCAGGCGGGCATAGGCGAGTGGATCGCCCTTGCCGGGCTCGCCGGTCAGGAGCGAGGCCCTGACATCGGCGGCGAGCGCTTTCGTGTGGGTCGAGAGCGCGGAAACGAGGATAACGGGCACGCCGTCTATGTCGGTGCCGAGAAGAACCCGGCTTGCGAAGGGAAAGCCGGTTTCAGGATCGAGAACGGCAAGGGCCGCATAGCGGGCGGAGCGCAACAGGGTGCGCGCCAGCTTGCGGGCCTCATCGTCGGTTTCGCGAAGCGTAGAGGACGGTTCTTTCATACCCGCGTTGTGGCAAAGCGGAGTTAAAGGATCAAGTCTAAAGTATCCGTTTTGATCGAGCGGCTTTTGGCGACCATATTCGCTTTCGCGTGCAGTTATCGCAAAGACCGCTGCACACTTTTGCGCGACATGCTTATTCCTTCCGCTTGTGCCGCGTGAGGCCGGTCACGACATCCTGCGCTGAGATCGTGCCGACGATCTGGCCGTTGTCGACCACGCCGATGCTGCCGGGCTGGCGGGCGAGGGCGTCGAGGATATCGACAAGCGGCGTCGTGGGGCGCGCGGTGGCGCTGACCGACATGCCGATTGCCGCATCGCCAAGCCCGGGCTGCATGACGTCGGAGGCCATCAGCATGTTGATCGGGTTCATGTTCTGCACGAAATCGGCGACATACTGATCGGCGGGGTTCTTGACGATCTCCTGCGGTGTTCCGCACTGGATGATCCGCCCGCCTTCCATGATGGCGATGCGATTGCCGATGCGGAAGGCCTCGTCGAGATCGTGGCTGACGAAGAGGATGGTCTTCTTCAGCCGCCGCTGGAATTCCAGCAACTCGTCCTGCAGTCGCGTGCGGATCAGCGGATCGAGCGCGGAGAACGGCTCGTCCATCAGCAGGATCGGGGCGCCGGTGGCGAAGGCGCGCGCAAGGCCGACGCGCTGTTGCATGCCGCCCGAGAGCTCATTGACCTTGCGGTCGGCCCATTTCGTCAGGTTGACGAGTTCGAGTTGCTCGCCGACCCGGCTCTTGCGCTCGGCCTCACGCACGCCCGAGAGCTCGAGGCCGAAACCGACATTCTCGGCAACGGTACGCCAGGGCAGCAGGGCGAACTGCTGGAACACCATGGAGACGGTGTGGGTGCGCAGGTCGCGGAGCGCCCTGGCATTGCATCTATAGGGGTTAACGGGGCCGGTGGCGGCCGAGACCGCCACATCGCCGCGCACGACGGGGGCAAGCCCGTTGACGGCGCGCAGCAGCGTCGATTTGCCCGAGCCGGAAAGGCCCATCAACACCAGGATCTCACCCTCTTCGATCGACAGCGAGGCATTGGCCACGCCGAGCACCATGCCGGTCTCGGCGCCGATCTCGTCGCGGGATTTGCCCTGGTCGACCATGGCAAGCGCTGCTTCCGGCCGGGCGCCGAAGATGATGCTCACGTCCTTGAAATTGACTGCGGTCATGCGCCGTCTCCTTCGTCGGCTGTCCGGAACATGCGGTCGAGGATGATCGCCAGGATGACGATGCAGAGACCCGCTTCAAAGCCTTTCGCGACATTGACGGTGTTCAGCGCACGCACGACGGGCACGCCGAGACCATCAGCGCCGACGAGGGCGGCGATGACGACCATCGATAGCGAAAGCATGATGGTCTGGGTGAGGCCTGCCATGATCTGCGGCGTCGCGAAGGGAAGCTCGACCTTGCTCAGCACCTGGGTCGGCGTCGCGCCGAAGGCGACGGCGGCTTCAACGAGAGAGGGCGGTGTCGAGATGATGCCGAGACGCGTCAGCCGGATCGGGGCGGGGATTGCAAAGATGACGGTCGCGATCAGCCCCGGCACCATGCCGAGGCCGAAAAGGATGAGCGCCGGAATGAGGTAAACGAATGTCGGAATGGTCTGCATCAGGTCGAGCACAGGACGCATGGCTGAATAGACCCAGGCGCGGCGGGCAGCCGCGATGCCGAGCGGAATGCCGATCACCATGCTGACGAAGGTGGAGGCGAGCACGAGGGCGAGCGTCTCCGTCGTCTCCTTCCAGTATCCCTGGTTCATGATGAGCAGCAGCCCAAGGCAGGTGAAGAGGGTGATGGCAATCGACCGGCGCAGCCAGAAGGCGAGGGCGGCGATCGCGGCGATAACGATCAGCGGGTGCGGCCGCTGCAGCACGAAGAGCAGGCCGTCGATGACGTGCGACAGCAGGGAGGCCAGCCGGTCGAAAAACCATTCGCCGTTCGAGGTCAGCCAGTCGACGAAGGACTTTGCCCATTCGCCGATGCGGATCTTGCCGTTGTCGTCAACGAGCCAGTTGAAAATCCAGTTCACGTCGCGCGCCTGTCCGTTGAGAGCGGTATAGGGATGAACATGAAAACGGGACGGCGAGCCGCCCCGTCCCGTTCATTTCATCAGAGGCCGAGGCCGGACTTGGCGGCCGCCAGGGCTTCGCCCTTGCCGTCGCGGGTCGTGACGCCGGCAAGCCACGGCTCAAGCGCTGCCGGATTCGCCTTCAGCCATTCGGAAGCTGCAGCTTCCGGTTCCTTGCCGTCGTTCAGGATCTTGCCCATCACCTGGTTCTCCATATCGAGGGAGAACGTCAGGTTCTTCACCATCAGGCCGACATTCGGGCATTCCTGGAGATAACCGGCACGCACGTTGGTAAAGACCTTGGCGCCGCCGAAGTCCGGGCCGAAGATGTCGTCGCCGCCGGTCAGGTAGGTCAGCTTGAAGTTGGTGTTCATCGGGTGAGGTTCCCAGCCAAGGAAGACCACGGGCTTGCCTGACTTGTCGGCGCGGGCGACCTGCGCAAGCATGCCCTGTTCCGAGGATTCGACGAGTTCCAGATCCTTCAGGCCGAAGGTGTCCTTGTCGATCATGTCCATGACGAGGCGGTTGCCGTCATTGCCGGGCTCGATGCCGTAGATCTTGCCGCCGAGATCGTCCTTGTGGGCGGCAATATCCTTGAAGTCCTTAATGCCGAGTTCCGCACCCTTGGCGTTGGTGGCGAGCGTGTATTTGGCGCCGACAAGGTTCGGGCCGAAGGATTCGACCGACTTGTCTTCGATATAGGGCCGGACGTCCTTTTCCTGCGTCGGCATCCAGTTGCCGAGGAAGATGTCGATGTCCTTGTTCTTCAGCGAGGTGTAGGTGACCGGCACCGAGAGAACCTTGACGTCGGTCTGATAACCGATGCTCTTCAGGATGACGGATGCGGTCGCGGTGGTGGCGGTGATATCAGTCCAGCCGACGTCCGACAAATGGACGGTGGAGCAGCTTTCAGGGTCTGCGGAGAAGGCAGCGGTCGCAGCGGAGAGGGCTGCAACTGCAGTTACAGTGACGAGTTTGAATGCGCTTGTTGTTTTCATTTTAGACTCCCAGTCTTACGTTCCCAAGCCAACCATCAATAGCCCAGTTTTACAAGCGATCTCGGCGCGTTTGCGGCGTTCCGGACTATGTGATTGCGACGTGCCGCATTTTGGGAAGGCCTGATTTACAAGGCTTTTAGCGGTTCCGACGCTAGGATTTTCTGTGACTATCGGTTTGTCGGGGCTTTTCTTTGCGTTCTCCAGCTTCCAAGAAGCCAGATAAGGAGAATCCGATGGCAAAGCTCTATTTCAACTATTCGACGATGAATGCCGGCAAGTCGACCATGCTATTGCAGGCCTCCTACAATTACCACGAGCGCGGCATGCGCACGGTTCTGTTGATCGCGGCCTTCGACCATCGGGTCGGGAGAGGCGTCATTGGCTCGCGCATCGGGCTCGAAGCGGAGGCCATCCCTTTCGAGAGCGACAGCGATCTCTACACGCTGGTTCGGCAATTGAGCGTCGAAGGGCAGCCGATCTCCTGCGTCTTCGTCGATGAGGCGCATTTCATGACTCGCGACCATATCTGGCAGCTTGCCCGCGTGGTGGACAGGCTCGGCATTCCCGTCATGGTCTACGGCTTGAGGACCGATTTCCAGGGCAAGCTTTTCCCTGCCTCGCAGGAGCTGCTGGCGATTGCCGATGAAATGCGCGAGGTGCGCACCATCTGCCATTGTGGGCGCAAGGCGACCATGGTCGTGCGGCTCGATGTCGAGGGCAAGGTGCTGCACGAGGGTGCGCAGATCGATGTCGGGGGAAACGAGAAATATGTTTCGCTGTGCCGCCGCCACTGGGACGATGCAATGAATGGTGAATGGATTGCCGAGCCGGTCTGAACGAAACGATGCCTGTTTTCTTTAGTGCGGCGAGTAAGTAGTCTACAAATCGGAGATTCCCTGGGAGTGCCCGGTGCGCAAAAGCCCGCCTTTCGATAGCCAGTACGATGCAGCCCGCGGCCTTGCCGAGGCGATGGCAGGTGAGGCGGATTATTGCGCCGCCTGCATCGCAGGCTTCGACGGCGACGGGGAGCGCTCGTCCGACGAGAACTTCCTTGAGCAGAATGCGCGGTTCCAGGGTTTCTTCAATGACACGACGACGCTCGATGTGCTGCTTGCGGAACTCGTCTTCTCCCTCGACCGGCTGACGGCCAGGGTCTCGGCCGATCTCGACAGTTTTCGCGGGCTGACGCGGCGCGAAAAGATGGCCGGATGGTTTTCCCGACAGCGCATGTGGCGCATGCACAGTGCACGGGTGCGCGAGGCGCCGGTCGTGGCACAGCTGCTCGATCTGCTGACGAAATCCGATCTTCTGGCGACACTGCTCGACGGCCAGAGGCGATCCCTCGTCGAGCGTCACAAGACCGCTGAACAGAGCCTCGTCGACATCGTCGAGCACCGGCGGCGGCTTGTCGACGAGATCGACATTGCGCGGATGCGCATGAAGGAACTCAGTGCCAAGGCATTGAACACGCAGGGCCGTATCGGCGTCTATGGCAACAAGGCACATTGGGAGCAGATGGAGGCGGAGCGTCAGGCACTGAAGGCGGAGGTCGAACGCATTTCCGTCGAGGAACATGCGATGCGCGACGAGAGCCAGCGGCGCGAACGCTTCATCGGCATGTTCCAGGCCTTCGTCGACAGGCTGAACGGCCGTATCGCCGGCTGCAACGCGCTCATCCGCAAACTTTCGGTCGATACTGAGGAGCGGCTCATCATCTATCAGGCGCAGGTCGACACCGACCGGCCCGGCATGAAGGTGAGGATCAAGCCGGAGCTTTTTCCGAATATTGCTGAAACCATCGCGCTTTTCGAGAAGGGCATGCTGGTGCCTCAGGATCTGGTCCAGCGAAAGAGCCGTGCGGACCAGGAATTTACCCGGAAATTCCCCGTCTATGCCGAGGAGCGATCCGATGCGCCGCTGATCGATGTGGTGCGCAAATCGCCTATGTTCGGATTTGGATTCCTGCGTTCGCTGCGCTCCTGACCGGCGGCGAGGAAGCCTATTTCGGGCTGTCGCGTGTGGCCCGCGCACCCTTCGGGCCGAAATATCCTTTCCCGTTGTTGTACTTGGGCGATCAAGCGCATATGTGGGTGAAAGGGGGTACCCCTATTTTCGCCGCCTGACAGGAGACGACGATGCTCAACCGGATTGCCGGTTTTTTCAGACTGATCGGCCAAACGATCAGCCGCTGGATTCGCCTTTTTGCCGCCTGGGCCTTTTGGCCGTTTCTTGCCGCGCACGGATGGTATGCACGCAGGAGCTGGATGGTCCGGCTGCCGGTCATCGCGTTTCTGGCACTTCTCGTCGTCCTCTACGGCTATTTTATCTGGCAGACCCAAGTCTGGTCGAATTTCAACACCAACTTCGTCGATCAGTATCGCCTTTCGGAGCGCAAGGTGCCTGCCGGACAGGAAATTCCGGCGACGGACGGAACTGCTGCCAAGACCTGCCAGCGCTCGGCGATCGTCGATGCCGCGGCCGATCTGACGGATTTCAACGTCAACCAGAATGCCTGGATATCGTCGATGGTGCTCTACAAGATGGGCTTGTTCGGCATGGATTGGGATCACACGCCCTTCCTCGACAACAAGGCCTCCTTCCAGCGCGGCATCAACCAGGCGGTTCGTCGGACATCGGCGGAGCTTGTCGATACGCTGGGGCGCGTGCGCGGCACGTCCGGCATCAACAATGATCTGCAAAGTGCGCGCGGCAATCTGCAATTCGATGAATTTAGCTGGTATTTCGGCCTCAGTCCTTTTGGGCCAAAGACGCCGACGCCGGCCTATTATCGCGCGGCGATCAACAGCCTGCGCAAGTTCAATACCGATCTCGCCGGCTGCAATGCGGTCTTCGACGGCCGTGCCGACAACCTGATGCAGTTCATCGACCGCATCGCCAACGATCTCGGCAGCACTTCAGACATGCTGGCCGAGCGCTCGGAAAACCACAATCGTGGCTGGTTCGATACGCGTGCCGACGATCGGTTCTGGTTCGCCTATGGCCAGCTCTACGCTTATTACGCGATTCTTTCGGCGGCGCAGGCGGATTTCTCTCAGGTTGTGGCGGAGCGAAACCTCGGGGCGATCTGGGCTGGCACGACACGGCAATTCCAGGCGGCACTTCGTATCCAGCCAGCGATCATTTCCAACGGACGGGAGGATGGCTGGATCATGCCGAGCCATCTCGCCACGATGGGCTTCTATATGTTGAGAGTGCGTTCGAACCTCGTCGAAATTCGCTCGGTGCTTGACCGCTAGACCGCGCAGAATGCTGTATCCCGGCCGCTAAAGCGGCGCGCCGCCATCCTCGAAACCGACGATGTGCAGTTTTTCGACGAATTCGTAGGTGATGCCGGCGATGCCGCCGCCGCTGGCATCGTCGCGGAACTGGCCGACGGAGCGCACCATCTTGTAGCCGCCAAGCCTGTTGTCGACGCGATAGACGTAGTGGAAGCCGACCCTGTAAAGGCTCGCCTGCTCGAAGGTTTCGGCGATCAGCAGCCGGTCTTCCTCATGGATGCGCGACATGAGTTCGGTCAGATTGACCGGGCCCTCGCTGTAGGGAAGATCGAAGATCTGGTGGACGTCTTCACTGGCGAAGAAATGTCCTGTCCCGAGGTCCATCCGCCAGAAGCCGAAGAGGCGGTAGGCGGCAAACATGGTCAGCGCTTCGGCATCGGTGATACCGATGTGGGCGCGGGATTGCTGCCGATGCTCGATGGCCGGCTGTTCGAAACGAAGAGGCACGGTTTCTCCCCAGTTCGGGATGACGCGCTGATTCTCTTCTGATTCCTCAGTTGATCAGCTTCAATCGGATGGCTTTTGCTACCAACTGGGTGCGATTGACGCAATCTAGTTTTTTAATTGCGTTGGTCATATAGGCATTTACCGTGTGATCAGAGAGCGTCAGAATCTGGCCGATCTCGATTGAGGTCTTGCCCTGCGCCGTCCAGCGCACGACCTCCAGTTCACGCGCCGAAAGCGCGCTGTGGGCGCTTCCCTCGTTGCGCTTGACCGCGTTGTAGGTGTCGAGCGCATAAAGGATGATCATTGCAAGTTCGTTGATCTCGCTCTGTCCGAGGGGCGCACGTTCGCCGCCGAACCAGAAGACGAGGCGCTGTCCGTCGCCTGAGTTGATCGGCATTGCAATGCCGGCCGTCATGCCGTGCTGCCGCATCAAATTCTGGAGTACGGTCGGAAAAGCTTGCGCGTGACTGGGATCGTTGAGGTGCCAGACCTGTGGTACGGCCGATTCTCTCATCTTGGATGCAAAGGGGCAGGCGCGCAGCATATGTCCGCGATCGAAATCCCTGATGTAGGAAGCCGGCAGCGAGCTCTCGATGATCAGCGGCTTGAGCAGCAGATCTTCCACCGAGGGTGCGTTCAGCAGTGTGGCCTGCTCAAAACCGAATGCGGCCGCTACCCTTCCCAGTGCCTGTGCAAACAGGCCGCGCGTACGCGCCACTGCCAATTCGCCCGACAGCAATGACTGCCTTTCAGAGGTAGTCATGTAAGACATTATATGCCCCCGCAAGTCTCCATGTTACCGCTATCAAATACATAAATCCGCCTACATGCTAGTCCTAATTGACTTAGCACACGCTGATTAATTCATTTTGTGAAAAATTAACCAGATGAAAAACGCGCTTAAGTTGATTTTTATCTACACCGGTAGATGAGCTGTGCCTTTTACCTCCTCCATCACTGCATAAGTATGTGTTTCGCGTACGCCGGGGAGGGAAAGAATCACTTCCGACAGGAATTGGCGATAAGCATCCATTCCCGCCATGCGCGCCTTCACAAGATAATCGAAGCCGCCTGCGACCATGTGACATTCCATCACGTCGTCGCTGCGTTTTACCGCCGCAGCAAAGGCATCGAAAACGTCAGGCGTGGTGCGATCGAGCTTTACCTGAACGAAGACGAGGAGATTGCGGCCGAGTTTTTCCGGTGAGAGGATTGCCATATAGCCGGTGATATAACCGTCTCGGGTCAACCGTTTGACGCGCTCGGCTGTGGCCGTCGGCGACAGGTTGACGCGTTCGGCGAGCTCGATGTTGGAAAGCCGTCCCTCCTTTTGCAATGCACGGAGAATCTTGCGGTCGAGACGGTCGAGTTCTTTCATTTTTCGCGGCCTTTCAGGCAGTCGGTAGGCGAAGATCGTGTTGGCAGCCCACAGTTTAGTGAAAAACGCCACGAATGAACAGCTATGTTGTCGAAATCACGGAGAACCCTTCATGCCTACCCAGATTTCCACGCCTTTTGCCCCGTTCAACGCTCCATTTGCCGGTGACGATGACCGCCTGCTGCATGGCTTCGCTAAAAGCCTGAGTTTTTCAGCCTCCCAGGATGCGGCGATCGACAAACGTGGCGGCGGCATGATCGAGGCGATCCGCAGCAATTCCGGATCGATCGGCGGCGTGGAAGATTTTCTGCGGGAATATGGTCTCTCCACCAAGGAAGGCCTGGCGCTGATGGTGCTTGCCGAGGCGCTGCTGCGCGTGCCCGACGCACTGACGCAGGACAAGCTGATCGAGGACAAGCTGAAGGAGGGCGGCTGGAGCGAACATGAAGGCAAGGCCGACAGCTGGTTCGTCTCGGCATCGGCCTGGGCGCTCGGCCTTTCGGCCCGCATCATCCGTCCCGGCGAGACGCCTGAAGGCGTGGTGCGCGGCCTCGTCAAGCGCATGGGCCTGCCGACCGTACGCAATGCCACCAAGCAGGCCATGCGTTTCCTCGGCCATCATTTCGTGCTCGGCGAAACGATCAAGGATGCACTGAACCGTGCGGCCAAGAGCGAGGAGAAAGGCTATCGCCACTCCTTCGACATGCTGGGCGAGGGCGCTCGCACGGCTGAAGACGCCAAGCGCTACTGGCAGTCCTATGCGATGGCGATCGAGGCGATCGGCGGCTGGATGGCAAAAAACGCTAAAGGCAAGGACCTGCCCGATCGTATGGGCATTTCCGTCAAGCTTTCGGCGCTGCATCCGCGCTATCTGGCGACACATCGCGACCGCGTGATGAAGGAACTCGTGCCCGACCTCCTGAAGCTTGCGCAGATGGCCAAGGCCCATCAGCTCAATTTCACCATCGATGCCGAAGAGGCAGACCGGCTGGAGCTTTCGCTCGACGTTATTGCCGCGGTGTTTTCCGATCCGTCGCTTGCCGGCTGGGATGGTTTCGGCCTGGCGATCCAGGCCTACCAGAAGCGTGCGGTCGCCGTGATCGACTATATCGACGCGCTTTGCGCAAAGCTTGGCCGCCGCATGATGGTGCGTCTCGTCAAGGGCGCCTATTGGGATACCGAGGTCAAGCGGGCACAGGAGCGCGGGCTGGACGACTATCCGGTCTGGACGCGCAAGCCGGCGACGGATCTTTCCTATCTCGCCTGCGCGCAGCACATGCTGGACAAGCGGGCGCGCATCTTCCCGCAATTCGCCACGCATAATGCGCTGACGGTTTCCACCATTCTGGAGCTTGCCGGCAACGACCGCTCCGGCTTCGAGTTCCAGCGCCTGCATGGCATGGGCGAGAGCCTTTACAATCACCTGCTTGATACCAACGATCGTATCGCCTGCCGGATCTATGCGCCTGTTGGCGGTTATCGGGATCTGCTCGCCTATCTCGTCCGTCGCCTGTTGGAAAACGGCGCCAATTCCTCCTTTGTCGCCATGGCCGGCGACAAGAACGTGCCGGTCAAGGCGTTGCTGGAGCGTCCGGCAGACAAGTTGGAATTCGATGTCGGCGCGAGCGCTCGCAACAGCAAGATTCCGATGCCGCTGCAGCTCTATGGCAAGCGCAAGAACAGCGCCGGGCTGGAATTTGGCCATCGCGCGACGCTTGAGACGCTGATGAACAATATCGGCAAGGGCATTGCCGCCATCTCCGCCGCGCCGCTCATCCCCGGTGTGGCTGCGAGCGGTTCGGAAGCATCCGTCATTTCGCCGTCCGATCACACGAAGATCGTTGGCTCCGTTCGCAATGCCACCGCAGCAGATATCGACAAGGCCTTTGCGATCGCGGCCAGGGGCTTCAAGACATGGTCGCGCCGTTCCGTCGAAGAGCGCGCTTCGGCGCTGGAGCGCATGGCCGATCTCATGGAAGAAGATCGTGACCGGCTGTTGGTGCTTCTGGCCGCAGAGGCCGGCAAGACACTCGATGATGGCGTTGCGGAAGTGCGCGAGGCCGTGGACTTCTGCCGGTACTATGCCGGCGAGGCGCGCCGGTTGTTCGACACGGTGACCAAGATGCCGGGGCCGACCGGCGAGGACAATCGTTACCTCTGGCGCGGACGTGGTGTCTTTGCCTGCATCTCACCCTGGAATTTCCCGCTGGCGATTTTCCTCGGGCAGGTTTCGGCGGCCCTTGTTTCCGGCAATGCCGTGCTTGCAAAGCCTGCGCCGCAGACGCCGTTGATCGCTTATGAGGCGGTCAAATTGCTCCACAAGGCCGGGGTGCCGGAAGATGCGCTGCTCTTCGTGCCCGGTGGTCCGGATGTCGGTGCCGCCATCACAGCGCATGCAGCGCTTGCCGGTGTTGCCTTCACCGGTTCGACCAAGACGGCATGGGCAATCAATCGGGCGCTTGCCGCCAAGGATGGTCCGATCGTGCCGTTGATCGCCGAAACCGGCGGCCTGAACGCCATGGTGGTCGATGCGACGGCGCTTGGCGAGCAGGTGACAGATGATGTGATCCTGTCGGCATTCCGTTCTGCCGGCCAGCGCTGCTCCGCACTTCGCCTGCTCTTCCTGCAGGAGGACGTGGCCGAGCACATGACCCAGATGATTGAAGGGGCCGCACGTGAGTTGCGGCTCGGCGATCCCGCGCTGGAAACCACCGATGTCGGTCCGATCATCGACGACAAGCAGAGGGCGATGCTGGAAGCCCATATTGCCGACATGCAGAAGACCCAGAAGGTGCGCTATGCCGGCAAGGCGCCTGATGGAGGCAGTTTCTTTGCGCCACACATCATCGAGCTCGACAAGGCCGCGGCGCTGACCAAGGAAGTCTTCGGGCCGGTGCTGCACATCGTCAGATGGAAGGCGAAGGACTTGCCTGGGGTGCTGCAGGATATCCAAGCCTCCGGCTACGGCCTGACGCTCGGCGTCCATAGCCGCATCGAATCGACGATCCGCACCGTCACCGATGCGCTCGATACCGGCAATGTCTATGTGAACCGTAACATGATTGGCGCCGTTGTGGGCACCCAACCCTTCGGTGGTTCGGGTCTGTCAGGCACCGGATTCAAGGCCGGTGGGCCGGCCTATCTGCAGCGTTTTGCGCTGGAACAGGTGATCTCGGTGAACACTGCTGCCGCAGGTGGCAATGCCAGCCTGATTGCGATGGGAGAATAAAGTAATAAGGCGGCAGTAAGCCCTCGGAATCCCGCTTGCTGCCTTTTAATCCAATTGCTAAGCGTATGATCAGGTGCAACTAGGGCGATCTAATCGTGCGCTTTGCAGTTTCTTTTTTGGTGAAGTGCCTATCCTTCCGATCATTACTTATTTTGTTTCTTTTGAACTTGCCGATCGGAGCTACTGCCTCCGAAGCTGCCAAGCAGAAACAGGCGGGGCAGCCCCCGATGGATTTCATTCTCGTGCGCAGCCTCTCCTGTCTGGAAGACTGTCCTGAATGGATCTCGGCGGAGGGGCGTATAACGTCCGATACGCCAGCGCGGTTGAGAAAATTTCTTAAAAAGATCGGCGACCGGAAAGTTCCTGTCGTCCTTCGCTCGGAGGGTGGCGAAGTCGATGCCGCCTATGTGATGGGCCGGATGATCCGCAAGGCCGGTCTTGAAACGGCAGTCGGCGGCACGCAGCTCAAGGATTGCCCCGATGACGATAGGCGCTGCGCTGCGGCTATCGCAAAGGATGGCACTTCGGTCGGGGATACTTATTCGGATGGTGCGTTCTGCTATTCTGCGTGTCCTCTGGTGCTGGCCGGTGGCACGTCGCGTGCTTCGTCGCAGTGGGCCTATATCGGCGTCCACCAGATCACGACTGTCTATCAGAAGGTGCGTATCTCTTACCGGATCGAATACAAGATGGTGAACGGCAAGAAGACGGAAGTCTCCCGCAAGGAGGTTGGGCGAAAGGCGGCTGGGCAGCGCAGCTCCACCAAGCTGGGCAAGAAGGCCACCGCTGCCCTTACGGGCTATTTGAAGGAAATGGGCGTCAGTGGTGATCTGGTCGATGTGATGATGGCGACCACCCCTGCAAGCATCGCAGTCATACCGCCTGAAGACGCAGTTCGAATGGGTCTTCTCACTGATGTGCTGACATTCAGTGAGTGGCCCGGTATGCCGCTCTGTCCTAAAGACGCCGCGGCGAGCGCCGTCTGCTATCGCCATCCTGTGGCGGAGGTAGCTGTAACGCAGGCGCCTGTGGCAGAGGCCCCGGTGAAGAGTGCGACGGTTTATGCAGGCGGCGGTCTGATTAAAACCCATCCCATGGATTTTCTCGTGATGTACCATGGCGATTGCCAGGACGAGTGTACGCAGTGGATTTCTGCGGATGGCTATATTATGCCGGATACCCCGGCTCAGCTGGGCGCGATCTTGAAGGCGCTCGGAGGAAAAAAGCTGCCCGTCGTCTTTCAGTCCTATGGCGGCGACAGGGATGCCGCTTTTGCGATGGGGCGCATGATCCGTGCTGCGGGTCTTGATACCTCAATTGGCAGGGCGAGATTGCCGAATTGTCCGATGATGGATCCGCGCTGCATATCAAGCATGGCAAAAGACGGGCCGACCGAAGGGGAGGTCTTTGCCGGCGGTGCGTACTGTTTTTCGAGCTGTACTCTTGCTTTCATGGGCGGAGAGTTGCGGCTTATAGGAAATTCGGCGCTTGGCCTCAGCCGACCGATGAACAAGCTTACAGACACTGATCGTGAAGATTTTTATACCTATTTCAAAGAAATGGGCGTCAGTCCCGACACATTCGAAACAATGATGATCACGCCGCCAAATGGCAGAGGGGACATCCTTGATCCCCAGGCGATCGGGCTTGGTATTATCAATGGTGTCATCCCTTACGATGAAGAACCGGGCGCTCATTTCTGCGGGCCGAATGCGAAGGAAAGTGTCCGATGCCCCAGAAAATCCGAGGCGGCAATCGTACCTGCTGCGGCATCGGTTAACTGATGCCCAGATGTGAAAAGCCGTAACGACGCGGCGCTGTTGCTTCGCACTGCTATCGTTCGCCGGATGTGTCCGGCTTGACGCCGCCTTACGCCTTGTCCTTCAGATCATTCTTCGAGGTCACGCTCATCAGCTTCTCGAGGAAGCCGAGCATGACTGCCGAAACCACGAAGGCGAGGTGCATGAGGGTCAGCCACATGATCCTGCCGTCGGTATATTGTTCGACATTGAGAAAGACCTGCAGCAGATGGATGGAGGAGATGGCGACGATCGAGGAGGCGACCTTGATCTTCAAGCTGCCGGAATCGAGCTTGCCGAGGAAGGAGACCTCGTTTTCCGCATCGGCTTCGGCCTCGTCGAAGCGGCTGACGAAGTTCTCATAGCCGGAGATCATCACCATGACGATGAGGCTTGCGACCAGCGCCGCATCGATAAGCCCAAGCATGGCGAGGATCATTTCCGCTTCGCCGAGTTCGAATACGCTTTTGGCGACCTTCAGGAATTTGAAAGCGAAAGAAACGGCATAGACGGCAAGTGCCAGCACGAGGCCGATATAGAAGACAACCAGCAACCAACGGCTGGAAAGAATGATGCGCTCGACGAGAAGCTCGAGTGATTTCATAGCCTACCCCGTAAATCTTAGAATCGCTGATCCCTAATAAACAATGGAATAGGCTGACGGCAAGGCGCAGTGCTATTCACAGCTTAGGCATATTTCGCTATCCGATTGAAATAAACGCCAAGTCCGGCGCGCGCTCAGACAAACGGGAACCTGATCCATGGCTGCCATTAAATCCGATATCGAAATCGCGCGTGCGGCAACCAAGAAGCCGATCTACGACATCGGTGCCAAGCTCGGCATACCGCCGGAGCAGCTTGTTCCCTATGGTCACGACAAGGCGAAGATCAGCGCCGAGTTCATTGCCGCGCAGGAGGGCAAGAGGGATGGAAAGCTGATCCTTGTTACCGCCATCAACCCGACGCCGGCGGGCGAGGGCAAGACGACGACGACGGTCGGTCTCGGCGACGGACTGAACCGTATCGGCAAAAAGGCAATCGTCTGCGTACGTGAGGCCTCGCTCGGCCCTTGCTTCGGCGTGAAGGGAGGGGCGGCAGGCGGCGGCTATGCGCAGGTCGTGCCGATGGAAGACATCAACCTGCATTTCACCGGCGATTTTCACGCGATCACCTCGGCGCACAACCTGCTCGCTGCGATGATCGATAATCACATCTACTGGGGCAACGAAGAGAATATCGACCTGCGCCGCATCACCTGGCGGCGGGTGATGGACATGAACGACCGGGCGCTGCGCAGCATGGTGTCCTCGCTCGGCGGCGTGTCCAACGGCTTCCCCCGGCAGAACGGCTTCGATATCACTGTCGCTTCCGAAGTCATGGCGATCCTCTGCCTTGCGAGCGATCTCAAGGATCTGGAGCGTCGGCTCGGCGACATCATTATCGGTTACCGCTTCGACAAGACACCGGTCTACGCCCGCGATCTCAAGGCGGATGGGGCTATGGCCGTTCTCCTGAAGGATGCCATGCAGCCGAACCTCGTGCAGACGCTGGAGAACAATCCGGCCTTCGTGCATGGCGGGCCTTTTGCCAATATCGCCCATGGCTGCAATTCGGTGATTGCAACGAAGACCGCACTGAAGCTCGGCGAATATGTCGTGACGGAAGCGGGCTTCGGGGCCGATCTCGGCGCAGAGAAGTTCTTCAACATCAAGTGCCGCAAGGCGGGGCTGAAGCCGAGTGCTGCCGTGATCGTGGCGACGGTCCGGGCGCTGAAGATGAATGGTGGCGTGAAGAAGGACGATCTCGGCACGGAGAATGTGGAGGCGCTGGTGCGCGGTTGCTCCAATCTCGGCCGCCACATCGCCAATGTGCGCCGCTTCGGTGTGCCTGTCGTCGTCGCGATCAACCATTTCACCTCGGATACGGACGCGGAAATCGCTGCCGTCAAAGATTTCGTCGCGCGTCACGGCGCGGAAGCCATCCTCTGCCGTCACTGGGCGGAAGGTTCGGCCGGTATCGAGGATCTGGCCTATAAGGTAGTGGAGCTTGCCGAATCCGGACAGGCGAAGTTCGAGCCCCTCTATGGCGACGACCTGCCGCTGCTCGAAAAGATCGAGATCGTCGCTTCGAAGATCTACCATGCCGGAGAGGTCACCGCTGACAAGTCTGTGCGCGACCAGCTCACGGCCTGGGAAGAGCAAGGCTACGGCAAGCTGCCGGTCTGCATGGCGAAGACGCAGTATTCTTTCTCTACCGACCCAAATCTTCGTGGGGCGCCGGAGGGGCATGTGGTGTCGGTGCGCGAGGTATGCCTGTCGGCCGGCGCCGGATTCGTCGTCGTCATCACCGGTGAGATCATGACCATGCCGGGTCTGCCGAAGTCGCCGTCGGCGGAGCGGATTTACCTCAATGATCAAGGTTATATCGAAGGATTGTTCTGATCCGGAGCAGCTTTCACACCGCGGATCAGGCGATGACGTTGGCGGTTCCCAAATTCAGGGTCGATGAATAGCCAAATGAAGAGCCTCTCAAGGCTGCCGCTCAGCAATATACCTATGGGTATGAGCCAGAGAATGTGGCCCGTAAACAGCAAGGCTATGGCAGCTAAAAGCAGCCCGAGGATGATACAGGCTGCAATAGCCTTCATTCACTTTCCTAACTTCGCGTTCGTTATTCTCAGACTTTGATTTGGGGATGTGAGGAACTGATTCAAGCCACAGTCGCAAGCGCCTGAAATGATTAATGGCAATAGCGATAACCACCCTTTCTCTGCAATACGTCCAGATGGAAGTGGGTCTCATGGGCGGCATCACTCTCGGGATCGAGCACTGTCATGAAATAGAGGCAGCCTGCCGCGCTCACCGTGCGCTGGAATGCGCCTGTCAGGGTCGAATCCTCACGGCGTGAGCGAATGGCGATATCCTCGCCCTTCTTGAAGCTGAAGCTTGCGATATCGATGGCATTGCCGCGGGCATGTTCTGAGATCTTGCCGGCCTCAGCGTTGTTTCGCAGCCGGCAGATGTATGCGGAGGCCTGATTGATGGTGGTGATGCCGCCGCTTTCCGGCAAGGCGACCGAGGCAGCGGGAATGACGCTTCCCTTCATCCATCGTGCGAGCGCCAGTGCGGTCGGGCAGCGTAGTGTTGCTTCGGGCTTCAGTGCGATGCCCGGCAGGGCCTCAGAGACGATGATCGGTTTGTCGATGCCGCATCCGTTGCCACCATCGACGCGGGGCGTTTCTTTGAAGACAACACCGAGGCTCTGCAGCTCTTTGGTACATTCCGCATGGTCCGCATCGCTTTCGGGTTCGATGGTGAGATGCTGTTCCTCAAGTGTCCGTTCCCCCGGTTTCGCTGGCTCCTGATCTTCCGGCGGAGCAGGAGGCAAGTCATCCTTTCCGTTTGGTGGGGTGGCAGGCGTTTCGCCGGGTTTGGGCTGCGGCGTCGGAACGTCGGACGCTGCCGGCGGCGTTTCGGGCGCAGCCTCAGGCTTGGGGGCTTGCTCGGTTTCCTGTTTCTTTTCTGGTTGAGGGGCCGCAGGCGCTTCGATTGCTGCTTCTGGCTTTGCCTGAGGCACCGGACCGGTTCGCGGCAGACTTGCGCCGGGGAGCAGGGCGAGTGCGGCCAGAATGACCGCCATCTTCCGAAATTCTCTCACACGTCGTTTCCCGTCGTTGATCGAGCGGAGAGGAAACGCGAGAGCGGCGAATTCGTTGCAATTGCGCAACGTTTCCTGAGATCCTTAAAACTTGACGATATTATTCAACATAAATTGCCGGAATATATTGACAATAAAACTCATGTTTTTTATGCGGCAAAAAGAAGGCGGAAATCTCCGCAGTCGTTCGCAACCTAGCCAGCCCCTCGAGCGCCCGAAACGCCACGACCAGCCAGCCCGGTAATTTCCATTTGAGGGTAGGTTATGATCGTCCGGCATTGGCGCTCGGTTCTAATGGTCTGCACAGCAGCCGCACTTGTTCTTCCAGTTTCAGAGTCTTTCGCACAGAGTGCTCCGGCGGTAACGCCAGCCACGAATGCCGAAGGCGCAACTGTCCTTCAGAAAATCGTCGTCAAGGGAAATCGCGCGGCGCCCGGCAGTGTTGCCGATACGCCGCTTGCCACCCAGATCGACAAGAAGGAGCTGGAACAGAAGCAGGTCACGAATTACGACGATATCGGCCGTAGCGTCGACGCGACGGTGAACTATTCGCGCGCTGACGCTGGCTTCAACCTGCGCGGCCTTTCCGGCTCGCGTATCCTGACGACCATCGACGGCATCCCGATCCCGTATATTTCCAACAGCTCGCGCCAGGGCGCTTTTGCCCCGGCTAACGCCAATGGCGGCGGCGACACCTTTGATTTCGATTCACTTTCCTCTCTCGACATCGTGCGCGGTGCAGATTCAAGCAAGGGCGGTTCGGGCATGCTCGGCGGCGCCTTCGTCCTCAATACGCTCGAGCCCGAGGACCTGATTCCGGAAGATCGCGACTGGGGCGCGATCGTCAAGTCGACCTATGACAGCGAAGACCGCAGCATTGCCGGCTCCGCCGCCGCCGCCAAGAGGGTCGGCAATACGTCGATCCTTTTTCAGGGCGCCTATCGCAAGGGTCACGAGCGCGACAACAAGGGCGATAACGACAGCTATGGCCGTTTGCGCACCGAGGCGGATCCGGCTGATTTCGATCAGCACAACCTGCTCTTCAAGGTGCGTCAAGATCTCGAAGGCGGCCATCGCATCGGCTTGACGGCGGAGCGTTTCCGGCGCGACCTGAAGACCGACCTGCGGGACCTGCAGGGCACGCCTCCCATCCGCAGCTATCTCGTCGGCGACTACGACGGTCGGGAACTGGGCGATCGTGACCGTGTTTCGCTGGATTATGATTACGAGGCGCAGTCTTCGGATGCATTCTTCAGCACCGCCCGAGCTACCCTCTACTGGCAGGATCTGAAGAAAGAATCCGGCACCCAAGGCCGCACTGCAGCCAATGTCGCCTATGGCCGCAATAACAGCATCGAAAACGAAACCTGGGGCTTCAGCGGCACAGCAACGAAGGACTTCGAATATTCCGGCCTCAGCCACTCCGTTCGCGTCGGCCTCGACGTCGGAGTCTCGAGCTGGAACCAATTCAGTTCGGCGCTTTGCCCGACGCCGACAACCTGCCCGACGCTCAACAACCAGTCCGAAGTACCCAACGTAGACAGCACGAACCTCGGCGTGACATTCGAAGACAAGATCGAAATCGGCAATAGCGGCTTTGCGCTGACGCCCGGCTTCCGCTTTGATTGGTTCAACTATCGACCGTCGACGGGCGGCGGTTTCGAGAACAACCCGGCGCTTCCCCGCTTCGGTGCGGTTTACGATCGTACGGAAGCCGGGATGTCGCCGAAGCTGCTTGCAAGCTACGACCTGACACCTGATGTTCAGCTCTATGCCCAGCTTGCAGTCGGCTTCCGTGCCCCGACCGTCGATGAACTCTACAGCCGCTTCTACAATGCGACGCAGGGTTATGCGCAGCTTGGCAATCCGAATCTGGATCCGGAAATCGGCCGCGGCATTGAGATCGGCGCTAACTTCGATACTGGCGGTCTGCAGGGTCGCGTAGCTGCATTCCATACCCGGTATCAGAACTTCATCGAAACCGTGACGACAAGGAATCCCACCACTGGCTTCATGACGTTCAACTACACGAACGTGTCCTCTGCTTCCATCTCGGGCCTTGAAGCGAATGTGATCAAGACGTTCGACAACGGCATCAATCTTCATACCTCGCTTGCCTACACCTATGGCCGGAACGACGATACGCAGGAGCGGCTGCGCTCTGTCGCGCCGTTCAAGGCCATTGTCGGCGGTGGTTGGAGCAATGACGAATACGGTTTCGACCTCTCCTCAACGCTCTCGTCGCAGATGACCGGCAACGACAATGCCCTGACGTCGTTCGATGCGCCCGGTTACGGCATCGTCGACCTGACCGCATGGTGGACGCCGGAACAAGTCAAGGGTCTGCGTATCCAGGGCGGGATCTACAACATCTTTGACCAGGAGTACTACAACGCGCTCGCTGTTCGTGAGGTCAATCTGAGTGCAACCGCTTCGCAACCGAAGGAGTGGTATTCGGAGCCGGGCCGCACCTTCAAGATCTCGGTCACCAAGACCTTCTAATTACAAATCAGCCTTTCAAGGCTGGGGTAGGGCGGCTTTCGGGCCGCCCTTTTTCGGGGGCCAATGGCCTCTTGCGCTTGGCTTAATCTCAGGCTAACAATTTCGCCCATGAAGAAGTCTGTAAACATTGCAGTTTGGTGGTGGGCTCGCTGAGGCGGCCTCGACCAATCGTGTCTAAAGACGACGAACGAGCCGCCCGAAACTTCGAGGCGGCTTTTTTGTTTCAAAGGCCGCCTTTCGTCCGGGCCCGATAACGGAGTGGAACTATGGTAACGATCCTGCGGGATGATGGTGCGGAAATCTACGAGACCAAGGGCGGCATCACCGTCACCCGGCAAAGGCGGGCCATTCCCTATGCCGACGCGGTCTCCTCCTATATCGACAAGCTCGACGAGCGTCGCGGCGCCGTCTTCTCCTCGAACTACGAATATCCGGGTCGTTATACGCGTTGGGATACGGCGGTTGTCGATCCGCCGCTCGGTATTTCCTCCTTCGGCCGCAATGTCTGGATCGAAGCCTACAACGAGCGGGGCGAGGTTATCCTTGGTTTCATCGTCGAGCGATTGAGGACGGTTCATGAGCTTGAACTCGGCACATTGACAGCGCGCCGGCTCGACCTGACGGTCAAGATGCCGGACCGTGTCTTCACCGAAGAAGAGCGCTCGAAGATGCCGACGGTCTTTACCGTTCTTCGTGCCATCACCGATCTCTTCTACTCGCAGGCGGATGCCAGCATCGGCTTCTACGGCGCCTTCGGCTACGACCTCGCCTTCCAGTTCGACGCGATCAATCTGAAGCTTCAGCGTCCTTCCGATCAGCGGGACATGGTGCTCTATCTGCCGGACGAAATTCTCGTCGTCGACAACTACGCCGCAAAGGCATGGGTTGATCGTTACGACTTCGCCAGGGACGGCAAGACGACAGAAGGCAAGGCGGGCGATATCGCCGCTGAGCCGTTCATCCGCACGAATACCATCCCGCCGAAGAGCGATCACCGCCCGGGCGAATATGCCGAACTCGTCGTCAAGGCGAAAGAGAGTTTCCGCAAGGGCGATCTCTTCGAAGTGGTGCCGGGCCAGAAGTTCATGGAGCGCTGCGAAAGCAAGCCTTCCGACATTTCCAAGCGGCTGAAGGCGATCAATCCGTCGCCCTATTCCTTCTTCATCAATCTCGGAAACCAGGAATATCTCGTCGGCGCCTCGCCGGAAATGTTCGTGCGTGTCTCCGGCCGCCGCATCGAGACATGCCCGATCTCGGGCACCATCAAGCGTGGCGACGATCCCATTGCCGACAGCGAGCAGATCCTGAAGCTCCTGAATTCCAAGAAAGACGAATCCGAGCTGACCATGTGCTCTGACGTCGACCGCAACGACAAGAGCCGCGTCTGCGAGCCGGGTTCGGTCAAGGTCATTGGCCGCCGCCAGATCGAGATGTATTCGCGCTTGATCCACACGGTCGATCACATCGAAGGCCGTCTGCGTGACGATATGGATGCGTTCGACGGTTTCCTCAGCCATGCCTGGGCCGTGACTGTCACTGGCGCGCCGAAGCTCTGGGCCATGCGTTTCATCGAAGCCCATGAGAAGAGCCCGCGTGCATGGTATGGTGGCGCGATCGGCATGGTCGGCTTCAATGGCGACATGAATACCGGCCTGACGCTGCGCACAGTGCGTATCAAGGATGGTATTGCCGAAGTACGCGCCGGTGCGACGCTGCTCAACGATTCCATTCCCGAGGAAGAAGAAGCCGAAACCGAACTGAAGGCCTCTGCCATGCTTTCCGCTATCCGTGACGCCAAGACGGGCAATTCCGGCAAGACCCAGCGCGATGTCGCCTCTGTTGGCAAGGGCGTCAACATCCTGCTGATCGACCATGAAGACAGCTTCGTGCATACGCTGGCAAATTATTTCCGCCAGACTGGCGCGACGGTCTCGACCGTACGGACGCCAGTGCCGGAAGAGATCTTCGACCGGCTGAATCCTGACCTTGTCGTGTTGTCGCCCGGACCCGGCAACCCGAAGGATTTCGATTGCAAGGCGACGATCAAGAAGGCTCGGGCGCGTAACCTGCCGATCTTCGGCGTCTGCCTCGGCCTGCAGGCGCTAGCGGAAGCCTATGGCGGCGAGCTTCGCCATCTGGCGCTGCCGATGCATGGCAAGCCGTCGCGTATCCGTGTGCTGGAGCCGGGCATCGTCTTCTCGGGCCTTGCCAAGGAAGTGACGGTTGGGCGCTATCACTCGATCTTTGCCGATCCTTCGACGCTGCCGCGGGAGTTCATCATCACCGCCGAGAGTGAGGACGGCACGATCATGGGCATCGAGCATGCCAAGGAGCCGATCGCGGCCGTGCAGTTTCATCCGGAATCGATCATGACGCTCGGCGGCGATGCAGGCATGCGGATGATCGAGAATGTGGTGGCGCATCTAGCGCGGCGGGCCAAAACCAAGGCGGCCTGATGTCAGAGGCATAAGCAATAAAAAACCCGCCGGAGAAGGCGGGTTTTTCATGTGCGTTGGAGTGTCCGTCTATACGCGCCGCATAAGCCGGGCGACGATGGATACTACGAACAGCACCAGGAAGATGAAGAACAGAACCTGGGCTATCGAAGCGGACGCACCGGCGATGCCGCCAAATCCAAGGACGCCTGCAATCAGGGCTACGACGAGAAATACCAGAGCATAGTACAGCATCGCGATCTCCTTTGTCTGCTGCTGGCAAGGATAACGGAAGCGTGAGCCGTTCGTTCCATTGCGGCTGCGACAATTGAATTGCGTGCTGATTTAAATTTGTTCAGCCGAACTGCAGATCGGTCTTGAAAGACCGGTCGCCATCGCGCGGCATCGGTGGTTCTGCTGCCGCCAGATAGGATCTTGCTGGTCCCGTCAGCACGAACCAGAGGCTGGCGCCGATCATGAAATAGGCCGCGGACGGATCGCCCGAGCGAGTGAGGAAGGGAAGGCAGCCAGCTGTGAAGAGGATGGCGAGCCGGACGGCCCATTCTGTCTCACGCTTCATGAAGGCCCTGGTTCTGAGCCTTTTGTAGGCGGCGATGTTGTAGCCGTCCGCATCGCGGCCGGTGAACAGCGTCCAGGCCGAGGGGAGGGCGAGCATAACGAGGCCGCCGTAACACAGAAGGAGTGTCGGGCCGGCGAGGAAATGGCTGGTCGCAAAGATCAGCAAGCCCGTCACGGCGATGTTCCAGAGCGGCTCCAGCCGTTCCGGCGACAGGCCGGTCCGGATGTGCCAGGCCCGCAAGGAACTGGCCGCACCGTCGAGCAACGGTTGGTCGATGTAACGATTGATCCAATGCATGTCTGCGCGGTCCCCAATTGACTGCCGAGCCGTCAACATCATGCAAATGGGACACTATCATGGCGCAAATGACGAAAGCACTCATCTGTGACGTTTTGGCCAGCCTATGCGCGGCGCTTGACGACGCGCAGGTTCATTTCCGACCGCAGCTTGAAGCCGAGAGCCTTGTAAAGCGTGATGGCAGGCGTGTTCGTGTAATAAGCATGCAGGAAGACGATGTCGCCCCTGGCGGAAATTTCCCCGGCGACGAAGCGGAAGAGCAGGGTCCCGAGGCCGCGCCCCTGAAAATCGGGATGGGTGCAAAGGCCGCTGAGCTCGCCAAATCCCGGGTGGCGCAAGCGCTGTCCGGCCATGGCGACGAGACGGCCGTCGATCTTCACACCCCAGAAGGTTCCAAGGCTTTGCGCGCGCAGGGTGAAAGGGCCAGGTTTGGTCAGCATCGCCAAATCAAGCATTTCCTCCGCATCATCAGAGGTCAGCTGTTGCAGCCGGCTGTCGGACACACGCTCGTAAGGCCGCTCGGCGATCATCTGTACCAGCTTGCCTTCCGAGAGAACGGTCAGCCCGGAAGGAATGGTGACGGGCCCCGCTTCGACGATCGCCATGACTTCGTCGGCGACCGGCAGGTTTTCGAGTGCTTCAAGACTTTCCCGCGTATCGTCGGCGGCAGCCGCGAAGGGAACGATGGACGGCGGATAGCGCATTGCATGTTCGCTGCCTTCGGCGAGGTCGGCATGCGCCGTCCGGAGCGCGTTCCAGATCGGTCGGTCGAGAATATGGCTCATGGTGTTTTCTCCTGTGCGGCCCTGGCGCGGCGGATGAGCGGCGCTTCGGCCAGCCCATCCTCCATCGCCGCAAGCTGCGCTAGCAGCGGGCCGTCGAGATCTTCGCAAAGATCGGCGACGGCGGCGGCAATGCGCGGCCAGACTTGTTGTTTTGAATATTCGACGAGTTCCTGCCCCTCGGGCGTCAACGAAACGACCCTGCGGCGCTGATCTTCGGCAGATGGCTGCATGCTGAGGAAGCCGAGTTCCATGAGTTGGGAAGCGGTGCGTGTGGCGCCGGGCTGGGTGATACCCACTGCCTGTGCCAGTTCCCCTATGGTGAGTGGGCCGAGCCTGTCGATGGCGCCGAGGAACGGATATTGCGCGGCCTGGATGCCGACGCCGAATTCCTCGATCATCTGTTGCGTGTCTGCCTGCAGGCGTTCGCCGATGCGGCGGAAGCGGCTGCCGAGGCATAAGTAGCCTAGCGATTTCACCACATCTTCGACCACGGAAAGACCCATATCTCTGTTTATATAACGTATTATATAAGTGCATATGGAATTGCCGTCAATTGCACGATGCCGGCCCTTTCGAGGTACCGGCCGGCCATTATTTCGTCCTGGAGACAACAGACACAATTCCGTCGACAGCCGCGCTCCGGATCGGTTGGGCGAGAATGGCTTCGTGCCCGCGCAGGATGTCTCCGGCCAAGCCGTATTGGTTCTTGTCTCTCCTGATGCGGAACGGATCGGGATAACGTTCGAATAGGGCACTGTCTCACGCGCCAAAGCCTTTGACATTTCAGGGCTGATTGCCCATATCAACCGCATTGGCCGCCTGCGCGATTCCGCGTGGGCGGTTTTGCGTTTCAACGGCTTATATGCTGCAATTCATTCGCATCCGCAGGGGGATGATATGAGCGACGAGGGCAATCTCACGGTCCGGAAACTGGCGTTCTGGGGCATTCCCCTGTCGCTTGGTGTCATGGGGCTGAAGTTGGTCGCCTGGTGGGTGACGGGTTCCGTGGCGCTGCTCTCGGACGGGCTGGAATCCGTCGTCAACGTGGTGGCTGCCTTCATCGCCTTCTTCGTCATCCGCTATGCGCAGAAGCCCGCCGACCACGACCATCCCTTCGGCCATCACAAGGCGGAATATCTTTCGGCCGTCACCGAGGGCGTGATGATCGTCGTCGCCGCGCTGCTGATCGTCCAGGAGGCCGTCAATCATCTCGCCGATCCGCGCATGCTCGAGGCACCGGTGCTCGGTCTTGCGATCAACTTCGTCGCCGGTGTCATCAATGCCGTCTGGGCGCAGCTTTTGATCCGTACCGGGCGAAAGCACCGCTCTGCAGCTTTGACGGCTGACGGGCAGCACATCATGTCGGATGTGGTCACTTCCGTTGGCGTTCTCTTTGGCTTGCTTCTGGCGCTCGCAACCGGTTATGCGATCTTCGACCCCATTCTCGCCATCCTCGTTGCGCTGAACATCCTGTATCAGGGCTGGAAGGTGATCTCGCAGTCGATCGGCGGGTTGATGGATCAGGCGGTCGAGCCGCAGGAGGAGGAGGCGATCATGCAGGCGATTGCCACCCATGCGTCAGGCTCGATCGGCGTCCATGATCTGAAGACGCGGCGCGCCGGTTCGGTGACCTTCGTCGATTTCCATCTTGTCGTGCCCGCCAGGATGACGGTTCGCGAAGCCCATGATATTTGCGACCGCCTTGAAGATGCCATCCGCGCAGCGCATGCGGGCGCGACAATTGCCATTCACGTGGAGCCGGAGGGCGAAAAAGCGCACGGTATCCGCGTCAAAGTGATCAAGGAGGCGTAATGCCGAATACGGACGTTTCCAGCCTTTCGATGCTGGGCCAGCAGACGGAAACCCCAAAGAACCCAGAGGACGCGGTCTTGGAAAAGGTGCCTGCCACTCACGCCGGCACAGACTATGTCGTGCGCTTCACGGCACCGGAATTCACGTCGCTCTGCCCGATGACCGGGCAGCCGGATTTCGCCCATATCGTCATCGACTACATTCCGAACGAATGGCTGGTGGAATCGAAATCGCTGAAGCTCTTTCTGCATTCCTTCCGCAATCACGGCGCCTTTCACGAGGATTGCTCGATCTATATCGCCAAACGTATCGTAGAGCTGCTCGACCCGAAATGGCTGCGTATCGGCGCCTATTGGTATCCGCGCGGCGGTATTCCGATCGACGTCTTCTGGCAGACAGGCAAGCCGCCGGAAGGTGTATGGCTGCCGGATCAGGGCGTTGCGACCTATCGTGGACGTGGGTGAGCTGCGATCCGGCGCAGCCCGAACAATCGATTCACCCTTTAGTTCTTACGCAATTCCCGACGTAAAACCGCTTGGCACTTTTCTGGAACTGCTCTGAATCGATTGCAGCGCCCTGAGCCGAAGCGAAGGGCCGGGCAACGGCGCGGCTGTTTAAAGCCAACTGTTGCCCGTTCCTTGCATCAAAACTCAGACATCCGTCGTGTCATTACCGGAATCGTCGGAAGAGTCGTCATCATTGTCGTCGTAATCGGCCTGCTGGATATTGTCGTTATTATCCGCCCGGTTATCGTCAGCCTGGCTGTTGTCGCCGTAGTAGTTGTTGACGACGGTCTCCTCGACCGGCGCGTTCTCCCCGCCGAAGGGGTTGGCGCCGCCAAAAGGCGAGCCCCAGCCAAGCGATGACATGTGGTTGCCGAAGATGCCGGAAAGCGAATTTGCAAGCAGCATGCCGCCTGCGACACCGGCTGCCGTGCCGAGAGCGCCGCGCAGGAAGCTGCCACCGGCAGACGGCGCACCGGCCTGCTGCGTCCAGGGGCCGGTAGGCTGTTGCGGCATCTGGCGGGTGTTGTCATAGCCGCGCGATTGTTCATAGCTATCTCTCGGCGCGCCGCCCCACGGGCCGGGAGCGGGCGCCGGCTGCTGCGTCTGCGTGTTGCCGAAGATGGAGCTCAGGAAGCCGCCCTGTTCGGCCTGGCGGCGATCGCCTACACCTGCTTCGAGCTGGCGGACATGCTCTTCGAGTTCCTTGATATGGTTGGCGGCGGCTTCCAGACCCTTTTCCTGAACGATGACCGCTTGCGCCAGATAATAGGTGGCGGAGGGTTGCGCACGGTTCGCTTCTGATATCAGCGCTTCGGCTTCCGGGTCGCGCGGCGTGGCGGCTGCGGTGCGGACGCGATCGAAGAGGGCAGTCAGCAATTGGCGTTCTTCCGGTGACATAGCCTGTCTCCTTAAAGTTCTGCGGCTTCAACGTTCGGCGGGAGGGCCGCGTAAAACTGAGTTAGGAAGCGATTGGGGCATTTCAAAGCCTTGGCGGCTTACATTTCAGTAAGGTCAGACCTCCTTCAGCCAGACGCGCAGAGGCCCCAGAAGTTCGAAGCCCGTGCGCAGCGCCTCGTCCAGATCGTCGCCGCGTTCGTAGCCGACAAGCGGTTCTCCCGGATAGAGCGAGGCAGCCTGCGCAATCAGCCCGCGGCGAATGGCTTCACCGTGCCGGGCCTCTGCAAACAGGTTGGAATGGCCGACGACGCCGGCGTGGTGATTGAGGATGCCGCCGCCGACCGGTTGGCCATGTTTGAAACCAAGCAGGAACGCGATTTCAGGATCGTGCAGCAGTGGCTCGGTAAAGATCTTCTGTGTAGTCGACCCGTTCGCCTTGCCCCATTCCGCCTCCCATCGCGCAAGATCGACAGCGCTTTCCATGCGCTGCCAGGTGAATGGGGACGGCGCCGAGACTGGCGTGCGCATGCCGATCCATTCGGCCTCGAACAGCATCGTGAAACCGAGCGGCGCGAGATCGAGGGTTGCGTAGCTGTCCTTGACTGCCCAGTCGCGCTTGTCACTGTTGATTAGCGTGGCGATCGCTTCTGCTGCTTCGACCTCGGTCTCCGCCAGCGTTACGGCATCGGGATAGAAGGGCGGCGTGCCGCGGCGATGAAACCAAATTGTCGCCGTGAACTCGCCGGGCGAGCCCTGTGCCTTGCAGACGGCGTCGCACCAGAATGCGTTGTTGCGCACGGCTGCGCGTAGCAAGGAGGAGGTCATTTTGTGTTTCTCCCGGTCTTTTCAGAGGATGCGATGATATCGTGCGTTTGTCATAAGAATATCTTCACCGCTTCCTGCTTCCTCTTTTTCCCGCATTGTTTTACGCATTGAGTCGCACTATGTGCGAGGAACCGCATTGGACGTGAGAGAGGTTCGAATGAACGAAGAAGAAGAACAGGACGACAAGACGAAGGAACTGCCGCTCGGCAAGGAAACGGAGGCGAACCTTTTCAAGTCGCGTTCGATCTTCATCTATGGGCCGATCACGCAGGAACTGGCGCAGAAGGTTAGCACTCAGCTTGTTGCGCTTTCAGCCGCCAATGACGAAGATATTCGTATCTATGTGAATTCGCCCGGCGGTCACGTCGAATCCGGCGATTCCATCCACGACATGATCAAGTTCATCAAGCCGAAGGTCTGGATGATCGGGACGGGCTGGGTCGCCTCGGCCGGCGCGCTGATCTATGCCGCGGCTCCGAAGGAACGTCGCATCTGCCTGCCGAACACCCGCTTCCTGCTGCACCAGCCGTCCGGCGGCACGCGGGGCATGGCTTCGGACATCGAAATCCAGGCGCGTGAAATCATCAAGATGAACGAACGTCTGATCAAGATCTTCTCGAAGGCAACCGGCCAGACGGAAGAAAAGATCGCCAAGGACATCGACCGCGATTACTGGCTCTCGGCTGAAGACGCCGTGGCCTACGGTCTCGTTTCGCGCGTGGTCACTTCGCAGAGCGAAATCTGATCTTTCGCTGATACGGCTGTGAATTTACGCCCCGTCTGCCATTGCCGGCGGGGCGTTTTCATATCTGCCCACGTCACGCTGGGTATCAGCATGAAATCCCCACGGAAATTGCCAGCCCAGCGAACATTTCCGGTGGCAATGCGGCTTGCGTGCCTCCCCCTAATGCTGCTCCATGCGCAATCTTCGCAGCCGGGAGTCTCGCATGATCAAAGATTTTTCCGTTCAAAGTCTCTTCATGGGTCTGCTGACGGCTTTCGTGGGATTCACCAGTTCCTTCGCCGTCGTGCTGCATGGGCTACAGGCGGTGGGCGCGACCGATGTGCAGGCCGCTTCAGGGCTGATGGCGCTGTCGATCTCGATGGGGCTTTGCGCCATCGTGCTCTGTGCCGTCACACGCCTGCCGGTCAGTATCGCCTGGTCGACGCCGGGGGCGGCGCTGCTGGCGAGCATCGGCACGATTGATGGCGGTTTCAACGCAGCGGTCGGGGCCTTCATTCTTTGCGGTGCGCTGATCGTCATTGCCGGGCTGTTCAAGCCGCTCGGACGGGCGGTTGCCGCTATTCCCGCACCGCTTGCCAATGCCATGCTTTCGGGCGTGCTGCTCGGTCTGTGTTTTGCTCCGGTCAAGGCAATCGCTTTCAATCCGATGTTCGGTCTGCCGATCATTCTGACATGGATCGTCGTCGGCGCGTTCAAGCGTTTGTGGGCGGTGCCGGCGGCGCTTGTTGCCTTCACACTGGTGCTTGCCTTCGGCGTGGATATTCCCGAGGGCGCCTTGGCGTCGCTCGAGCAGTCGCTGGTGCCTGTTATCGGCATCGTGCACCCGGTCTTCAATCTCGCCGGTTTTGTGTCCATTGCCCTGCCGCTCTTCATCGTGACGATGGCCTCGCAGAACATTCCCGGCATCGCGGTGCTGAAGGTCAATCACTACGATCCGAAGCCAGGCCCGCTGTTTGCCGTGACCGGCGTTTTCTCGCTGCTGGCGGCTCCCTTTGGCGGGCATGCGGTCAATCTGGCGGCAATCACGGCGGCGATGTGCGCCGGGCAGGACGCGCATGCCGATCCCTCGCGGCGCTATTGGGCGGCGCTGATTTCGGGGGTCGGCTACGTCATTCTGGGGCTGCTTGCCGGGGCGGTCACAGCTTTCGTCGCGCTGGCACCGCCGATCCTGATCGAGGCCGTGGCCGGTCTGGCGCTGGTCGGCGCCTTCTCGGGGTCCGCGATGGCCGCCTTTCAGGCGCCTGAAACCCGCGAGGCGGCAGCGATTACCTTCCTTGTCACTGCCTCCGGTGTTTCCTTTGGCGGCATCTCCGGCGCCTTCTGGGGACTGGTTGCCGGCGGGCTGATGCTTGCGCTCTCTCGAATTGTGCAGGTGATGAAAAAATAGGTGAGGGGTTGCCGGAATTTCCGCCGGAGGCTATAAGCGCGGTCATGAAGAGCACGAGCGCACGGATTTCCGAGACGATTGCACGCAGCCGCATGGCATTGCGTGACAATACGCGCGCCCTGACCTCGCTTCTTCTCCTCGGCCTTACGCGCGGTTGCCGGGTCCTTTGAGGAGCGCCCGGCGGCCGAAAGCCCGCCCGGCCATCGCTCCTCGCGACTCACTTTCAAAATTGACCAAACGACCGATCAAAGGTCCGCATTTGCTGTCGCCAAGCCAGATATGATCGGCTAAGACGCGGCAAATGCCGGGACGAGGAGACAAGACAATGGATACGAACACCAGCCGATCCTCCGCAAGCGCTGCTTCCGCCAAGGGCATGCCCGACGCCGGCATGAAGTACCGGCCCTATCCGCAGGTAAACATTCCTGATCGTACCTGGCCGACCAAGACCATTACCAAGGCACCGATCTGGTGCTCCGTCGACCTGCGCGACGGCAATCAGGCGCTCGTCGATCCGATGGGCCATGACCGCAAAGCCCGCATGTTCCAGCTGCTGCTGGAAATGGGCTTCAAGGAAATCGAGATCGGTTTCCCATCCGCCTCGCAGACCGATTTCGATTTTGCCCGCTGGTGCATCGAAGAGGGCAATGTGCCCGACGACGTCTCGCTGCAGGTGCTGGTGCAGTGCCGTCCGGAACTGATCACCCGCACCTTCGAAGCTCTGGAAGGTGCCAACCGCCCGATCGTGCACTTCTATAATTCCACCAGCGAATTGCAGCGTCGCGTGGTGTTCGCCAAGGATGTGCAGGGCATCAAGCAGATCGCCGTCGATGCAGCCAAGATGATCACCGATATGGCAGCCAAGGCTGGCGGCGGTTACCGTTTCGAATATTCGCCCGAGAGCTTCACCGGCACCGAGCTGGATGTGGCGCTGGAAATCTGCAACGCCGTCATCGACGTCGTGAAGCCGACGCCTGACAACAAGCTCATCATCAACCTGCCTTCGACGGTGGAGATGGCGACGCCCAACGTCTATGCCGACCAGATCGAATGGATGTGCCGCAATCTCGACAACCGCGAGAACCTGATCATCTCGCTGCATCCGCATAATGACCGCGGCACCGGTATTGCCGCTGCCGAGCTGGCGCTGCTGGCAGGTGCCGACCGCGTCGAAGGCACGCTCTTCGGCAATGGCGAGCGCACGGGCAATGTCGATGTGGTGACGATGGCGCTCAACATGTTCACGCAGGGCGTCGATCCGGAAATCGACTGCTCCGATATCGAGCGCATCAAGGAAGTGTTCGAGTATTCGAACCAGATGGTGATCGCTGATCGTCATCCCTATGTCGGCGAGCTGGTCTACACGGCCTTCTCCGGCTCGCATCAGGATGCGATCAACAAGGGCATGAAGGCTGCACAGATCGCCAACCATCCGGTATGGGAAGTGCCTTATCTGCCGATCGATCCGCGCGATGTCGGCCGCTCCTACGAGGCGATCATCCGCATCAATTCGCAGTCCGGCAAGGGCGGCATCGCCTATATCCTGCAGCAGGATTACGGGCTCAACCTGCCGCGCAACCTGCAGGTCGAATTCCGCGGAGACATCCAGCGCATTACCGACGAAGAGGGCAAGGAGCTTCCCTCGAAGCGTATCCACGACCGCTTCATCGAGCGCTACGTGACGCAGCCGGGCGCTCGCCTCCGGTTTGTCGACCACCACACCTATCCCGATACCGAGAACAAGGGACAGCGAATCGTGGCGGCCGAGATCACCGACAATGGTGAGATCAAACGCATCGAAGGCCGCGGCAACGGGCCGATCGATGGCTTCATCAATGCGCTGTCGCACTATCTCGGCATCGAAATGTCGGTCGAGGATTATTCGGAGCATTCGCTGCAGCATGGCTCGAATGCCTCGGCCATTTCCTATGTCGAGACATCCTATCCGGGCGGCAAGCTCTTCGGCGCAGGCATCAACACCAATATCGTTGGCGCATCGCTCGAAGCAATCGTGTCGGCCGCCAACCGCGTGCTTGAGGTAAAGGCCGGCAAGGCCTGAGCATTCTGATCAGGCCGCGATCGCCTCGGGGTGACGCGGCCTGACGATGCAATCGGCGAGCTCATCGAGCTCGCCCTGCGCTTCCGCATGGTTCTGTCCCCATTGGCAGAGAGCAAAGAGGATCGGCTCCAAGCCGAGACCGAGTTCTGTTGCCGTATATTCCACCCGCGCAGGCACCTCGGCAAAGATCTCCCGGCGCACGAGGCCGTGTTCCTCCATCTCGCGCAGCTGCTGGATCAGGACCTTCTGGGTGATCTCGGGCATCATGCGCTTGAGCTCCGAAAGCCGTTTGGGGCCGGAGAAGACATGATAGAGGATGACGGGTTTCCAGCGCCCGGAAATGACCTTCAAGGCCCGCTCCACAGGCAGTTTCGGCAGTCTTTTCATGGGCTCGGCCATGGTCACCTCCTGGTGGGTATGGCACTGACATGTGTGTATTTTTATCCGGAAATCGAGTGGTAAAGCCTGTCTCACGCCATCAAAACGTGAGGTCTGTGATGAAAGCCGTTCAGTTCACCCGCTTCGGTCCGCCTGAGGTTCTCGAAATCGTCGAAGTGCCGACGCCGGAGCCGGAAGGCAGCGAAGTGCTGGTGCGTATCCATGCTGCCGGCATCAATTTCTTCGAGGTTTTGATGCGGGCGGATCGTTATGCCGTCACGCCGCCGCTGCCTGCCTTTCCCGGCGTGGAAGTGGCAGGCGTCGTCGAAAGGCTCGGACCTGACGCCGACCCTTCGCTGCAGGGTGCACGTGTCACCGTGCCGCTTTTTGCCATTGGACGCGGCTTCGGCGGTTACGCGGAATTTGTGGCTGTGAACTCGGGCTCGGTGGTGCGACTGCCGGAGAACCTTTCTTTTGCGGATGCGACGGCGTTGATGGTTCAGGGTCTGACGGCCCTGAACATGGTGCGTCGCAGCCCGCCGAAGGGAAAGGTGGTGCTGATCAACGCCGCCGGCGGCGGTGTGGGCTCCCTGCTGGTGCAGCTTGCAAGGTTGGAAGGAGCGAGCATGGTGATCGCGGCTGCCGGCAGCGATGACAAGAGGAAGCTCGCCATCTCTCTCGGTGCCGATATGGCGGTCGATTACACTGGGGAAAACTGGACCGCTTCGGTAAGGGCTGCGACCGCAGGCCAGGGTGCCGATGTCATTTATGAGACCGTTGGCGGCGATATCGCCAGAACTTCGCTGACAGCACTTGCTCCCGCCGGAGAGATGCTGCTTGCGGCCATGGGGCGGTTTTCGTTCGAGCTTTCCGAAATCCGCTCCATGCTTGATGCGAACCAGTCACTGAAAGGCTTTTCGCTCCTGCCGCTGATCTCGGGAGGCAGGTGGAGGGATGATCTCGCGGCTCTCTTCGATCTTGCGGCATCCGGAGCGCTGAGGATCGTGCATGGCGGAAGCTTTTCCCTGAGCCAGGCCGCAGAGGCGCATCGCGCGCTTGAGGAGCGCCGGGTCGGTGGAAAGGTCGTGCTGGTACCTTGACCGTCAGATGGCGGCGGCGATTTCCATGGCGAGCTGGCCGAGCGTGGCTTCGGCCGAGGGGCCGGCCAGCACATAGGAGGTGCCGGCATTGTGCCAGGTCACGAGGCCGATCTCGTCGCGGATCGTTTCCTTGAAGTCTTCCGTTTCCGGCGGCTGCGCATCCTTGCGGAAGCAGATCGAGATGATGTCGCCGTCGGTGTTGGAATAGACGAGCTGACCAACAGGACGGCTATCGCCGAGGATCACGCGGGCGCCCTGGAAGGTCCAGGAGTCGCGAGACAGATCCGGAACGCGGAACGGTACGCCGATTGCCGTCGTCAGCCAGGATGAGATTTCCTCGGACTGCGAGGCCGGCACTTCGACGAGGTGGCGTGGCTGGCGCAGGAGAAGCCGCTGGAAGGCGGTGACGTCACCCAGCCAGTCATTCGTATTGATCTGGGTTGCTGCGACAGGCGCGGTGTCATCCGTATCCGGCGCATTACCGATGAAATAGCCGATGCCGCCGCCGACGACAAAGAGGATAAGGGCCGCGGCAAGCGCCTGGCGACCGCTCGGTGCGAGCTTGAATTGCGGGCGGCTGTTGCGCTGGGCGATCGGTGTCTTCGGCGGCTGCGTGCTCTTGATCGAGCGGACGAGCGCCAGCGGAACCGGCTCCTTCAGCATGTCGTCCAGCTTGCGGCGGCCGAAATCGACGCCGTGGCGGAGCTTATCGTAGATCTTGCGGGCGTTTTCATCGATCACGAGCCGGTTTTCCAGCTCCAGCTTCTGTTCCGGTGTGGTTTCGCCGTCGAGGAGAGCGGCAAGCTGGGCTTCGAGCGGCTGTTTTTTGAAATCGAGCAAATCAGTCAGTACCTGTGGATGGGCGGATTGTGACCGGACAATGCGGCGAAATGGAGTCGTGCCGTCGCAAGCTGGCCGGCAATGCTGCCGATCGCGATGCTCATGATTTCGGCTGTCTGCTGATAGTTGTGCCCTTCCACATCGATCAGCAGGAAGATGCTGGCCACACCCTCAGGCATTTCCACGAGCATGCGGTGCAGAGCATCGGCATCGACGACCGCCGCGCGGTCGCGAATGGCGTCGCGGATATCTGTCACATTGCCTCGTGCGGCTGGCCGCGGCTTGCGCTTGCGGCTGTCATCGGCCCATTGCTGACGGGCCAGTGTGTAAATCCAGCTTTCCAGTCGGCCTTCACCGTTCCACTGATGCCCCCTGGAAATTGCGCGCAGACAGACCGCCTGTACCAGCTCGTCGGCCACAGCCGTCTCTCCCGCGAGCGTGATGGCAAAGCGGCGGAGGCGGGGCAGGAGGCCGACGAGATCACGCCGGATATCGGTGGTGGTGGCGGGTTGGCGCATCGTCTTTCCAAGAAGCATTCACATCGGCCGGCATTCATACTGGCTTTGCATTCGGGCGGCTTCGCGTACGGGCCTCGCCCGGCGGGCGCGAAGCCATCGTAGCTATCCCGGCCATACAGGCGGCTTTATGGAACAAGTCGCCTGTATTTCGCAAGCGCGGGGTTCAATTCATCCATCCCTTCCCAAGGATTTCGTACCATAGCCCGCGCAGCTTGCCTCAATATGTCCTGTGACCGTTCAGGCTCTGGAGAAGAGCGCGATAAGCCCAGGTATTTTCGCCGCCGCGATCGCGGATCTCGACGAGCTGGACGCGGGCGCCCTGGACATCGCCCTGTTCGGCGAGCGCCATGCCCATGTAGGAGCGGGCGAGAATGTAATTCTCATCCTGCTGCAGCGCCTTCTTGTAGTAGGACATGCCGAGTTCCACGCGGCCGGCCTTGCGGTTGGCATAGCCGAGATAATTCAGGATGCGCGGGTCGTTCTGGTTCTGCGCGAGGTTAAGCACCGTGATGGCGTTCTCATACTGGCCGGCATAGGCGAATTCGCGGGCAAACTTATAGAGATCGTCATCGTTGAAGCTCTGCTTCTTCGGATCGACGCATTCCTTCTTCTTGGCATCCCAGACCTTGCCCTTGGTGCAGGTCTTGGTCGTTTGGGTCTTCTGCGGAGGCGAGGTGTCATCGTTCCCGCCACCGACCGCAAAGGCGGATGTGGCAAGCCCGAGAGTGAAGACGGAAACAAGCGAAAGTCTGCACAGGCGATGAAGGGAGGCAGTCATCGGGCGTACTCCGTTTTGAGGCGATGCGGTGACCGGATTGTACGCCGACAGATAAAAATACCAAGAGGCCCGGAGGCCTTTATTGCTGATGTTACGACATCGGCAACCGCTCTTCACAGGTTGGTTCAATGGCTGTCGGAATTGATTCCGCAATTGCCTCTAAAGTCTGAAAATATCTGCACTTTCCGGCATCATGCCGTCGCCCGTGTCGTTTATGCTGAAACGCTCTCCCTTCACCTCCCAGGCGCCCGGAGAACCGGAAATCGAGAAGAGATTATAGGCGGCGCGCGGCTTGATGCCGCCCGGCCCCTGAGACGCCGATGCGATGCCTATGACGGGTACCGGACCTGTCTGGCCGCGCAACCAGTAAAGCGTATTGAGATGGGTATGGCCGTGCAGCACGAGTTCCGCTCCGCCGGTGGACACGACGGCCGCAAAACGGCGAATGCCGATCATGCGTTTGTAGAAAGAGGTTGCGCCGCGGATCGGCGGATGATGGATCATGACGACACGGAAAAGGCCCGCCTCGCCAGCGGCGCGCAGCATGTTGACCGTATCGCGGGCCTGCCGCGCACCGAAGAAGCCCGACGCGGCGAAGGGCGGGGTTGCGACGGCGGTGGAGCAGCCGACGATCGCGACCTTGTCGCGGATGCGCAGATAAGGGAAAATGTGCCGGCCTTCTTCCCATTCCGGCGGGGCGAGGTCGCCGCGCACATAGTCATACCAGGCGCGCATCGATTTCTCGTAGGAGCCCGGCACATAGGCGTCATGGTTGCCTGGAACGACCGAGGTGGCGGCGGGATCGCCGAGTTCGCGCAGCCAGGCTGCGGCGGAGCGGATCTCGATGCCACTCGCCAGATTGACGAGGTCGCCGGTCACCGCAAGATGGTCGGCCTTATGGGTGCGGATGTCGTCCAGCAGCAGATCGAGCGTGCTGCCGAAAAGATGCTTGCGCCGGTTGCGGTGCCAGTTCACAAAGCCCGTAATGCGTTTCGAGAAAAGCTCGTGAATGGAAAGGCGGGGCAGGGGTCCGAGATGGATGTCAGAGATATGCGCGAGCTTGAACATGCAACGACACATAGACCAGCTTATTTACAATTCAAACACATCCCGGCGATGCGAGCCTGAAAGAAACCATGGCAGACAAACAAAAATGGCCGCTTCACATGAAAGTGTTGTTGAGGTTGCTGCACGTGTATTTTTCCTTCGTGCGCGGCATGACGATGGGAGTGCGTGCGGCCTGTTTCGACGAGCAGGGCCGCCTCTTTCTCGTTCGTCACGGCTACACCGGCGGCTGGCACATGCCGGGCGGCGGGCTGGAGCGCGACGAGACGGCAGAAGAGGCGCTGATCAAGGAATTGCGGGAGGAAGGCAACCTCAAGATCGTGGGCAAGCCGAAGCTCTTTCACGTCTATTTCAATACCAGCATCACCCGGCGCGACCATGTGGTCTTCTACCGTGCCACAGTGGAGCAGACCGCGCCGCGGCCGCCGGACTGGGAGATTGCCGAAAGCGGCTTCTTCGAGATCGATAATCTGCCCGAGGAGACGACCGAGGCGACGCTACGAAGGCTCGCCGAACTCCGCGGCGAGGCGGAGCCGGCGCATTACTGGTGAGATTCAGGCTGCGGCTGCGAGCCTGTCGCGGCCGTGCGGCCGATCGAGATCGAGTGCAGGTCCGACGGGTACGATGCCGGTCGGGTTGATGGTCTTGTGGCTGCGGTAGTAGTGTTCCTTGATGTGGCGCAGGTTCACCGTCTCAGCGACACCGGGAGTCTGATAAAGGTCACGCAGATAACCCGACAGGTTTTGGTAGTCCTCGATGCGACGGATGTTGCACTTGAAGTGGCCGACATAAACAGGGTCGAAACGCACAAGCGTCGTGAAGAGCCGCCAGTCGGCTTCGGTCTGGCGATCGCCGAAAAGGTAGCGGCCCTTGCCAAGACGTTCGTCGAGCTTATCCAGCGTTTCGAAGAGCTTGACGACATTCTCTTCATAAGCCGCTTGCGTGGTGGCAAAGCCCGCCTTGTAGACGCCGTTGTTGACGGTGTCATAGACGATGTCGTTCAGCGCATCGATATCGCTCCGCAGGTCTTCCGGATAATAATCCGCCGTCGAGCCCGTCAGATGATTGAAGGCGCTGTTGAACATGCGGATGATTTCAGCCGACTCGTTGTTGACGATCGTGCCGGTCTTGATGTCCCAGAGAACAGGCACGGTGACACGGCCGGAATAGTGCGGATCGGCCTTCACGTAGACTTCCCATAGTGCCTTGGAGCCGAAGAGCTGGTCGCCAGTGGCACCATCGCCGACCTTGAACTCCCAGCCGTTTTCCACCATCAGCGGGTCGACGACCGAGACGGAAATCAGATCTTCGAGTTTCTTCAGCTTGCGGAAGATCAGCGTGCGGTGCGCCCAGGGACAGGCGAGGGAGACATAGAGGTGATAGCGGCCGGCCTCGGCCTTGAAGCCGCCCTTGCCGCTGGGGCCGGCTTCGCCTGTTGCCGTGATCCAGTTGCGGAACTGCGAGGGCTGACGCTTGAAATGGCCCTTCGTTTCCTTCGTGTCGTACCAGACGTCACGCCAGACGCCGTCTACCAGCATGCCCATGAGCTTACCTCTGAAATTGTTTGTTACGAGATAGATATCGCAGTATGCCGCTTTTTGCAGGCGGCAAAGATTGAACACTGCGTCTCAGTCGTCCGGCTTCTGCCCGAATTTTTGCAATGGACGCCGAAATTTTTTCCTGCTATCCGCCTTCCTCACAAATTTCTGGAATCCTGCTTGATGTCTATTCCCAGAGGCCTGCGACGACGCTGATGCTCCCGAACGCCTGACGGCGTGTTCGCGAACCCATATATCTGCGTCTATACGGTCTCTGTTTCCATGCTCATGTACAAGCACGATCTCGTCTACCTCACCGAGGATGCGTCTCACGACGCGGCTATCGAACTCATCAACGAAGAAGCATTCGGTCCCGGCCGGCATACGCGTGCCGCCGCGCGCATCCGCGAACAGGGGCCGCATGACCTGTCGCTCTCCTTCATCTGTGCCGATGACGGGGAGACGATCGCTTCGGTGCGCATGACGCCGGTTCTGGCGGGAACAGTGAAGGGCCATCTGCTCGGACCGCTTGCGGTGCGGCCCTCGCACAAGAGCAAGGGTATCGGCCGGGAACTGGTGCGTATCGCGGTCGAGGCTGCCAAACGAAAGGGTTCGGAGGCCGTCATCCTCGTCGGCGACCCACCCTATTACGGTCCGCTCGGTTTCGAGAAGGTTGCTTACGGCGCGCTGACTTTTCCGGGTCCAGTCGATCCGGGCCGTGTACTCGTCGTCCCGATCGCTGAAGACACGCATGCGCGGCTGAAGGGGACGATCGCCTGGCGGGTATAATCAGAGCAGCTTCTTGAGAAACGTCCGGGTGCGACCCTCTGGAAAATCCGGCAGTTCACCGAAGATCTCATAGCCCTGGCGCTGGTAAGCGCTGAGGGCATGCGGATTGAAGGTATCGATCCACGCGCCGCGGCAGCCGCGGGCGGCGGCTTCCTCTTCCGCCTTCGCGAGAATCTTGCCGGCCAAGCCGCCGCCACGCAGCGTATCGGGAATGTAGAGCATCTGCACGAAGAGCCAGCCCCAGGCGGTGAAACCGGACAGGCCGCCCGAAACCTTTCCATCGGTGTCACGGATGAGAATGGCAAGCGTTTGCCGTCCGGACGGGCCGACATCCTCTTTGTTGAAGGCCGTCAGCCCATCGGAAATGACGGCGAGCTCTTCCGGCGAAGGGGAGGCGGTGAGCTCGAATTCCGGCACAGCTAACGTCCTTCACGCCACCACATGGCGCCAAAGGCGAGAAGCAGGATGCCGACACCGGCAAATCCCGCAAAGAGCGGCAGGGTGTTGATGCCCTTCAGCACGGTCTCGTTGGTCATGCGGATCTGCATCCGGTCATTGTCGGTCACGCGCACCTGGCCGCGCACCGGCAGGATCGGCGGGACGGAGATGGCGCCGGCATTGTTGACGACGCGGGTGACCAGGCCGCGGCTCTTGTCGGTGATCGGCTTCAGCGCCGCGGTCGTCGAGATCATCGCCTTGAATTCCGGCGCATCGACGGCGCCGACATGGGCGAGCGTCGTCAGATCGCCGTTGCGGATTTCGAAGAGGCCAATTTCGTCCATGCGCTTTTCGGCCTTATAGAGGCCAGGCTCGGTCTGCGTCAGCGGCAGGTTCTCGGTCCTGCCGGAGGGGTAACGTACGATCGCGTCTCCCGGCGCATCGCCGATCGTCTGGCGGGTAATCTCCAGCGTACGTCCGGAGGTGCGCGCCGTCAGAGCCTCTTCTTCCAGCGCCGGTTCCTTCATCAGCCAGTGGGCGATGCGGCGATAGAGCGAGACGTGCGGACCCCCCCCTTCGAAGCCACGCGCCCAGAGCCAGCCCTGATCGGAGAGCAGCATGGCGACACGGCCCTGGCCGGCGCGGTTGAGGACCAGCAGCGGATGGTTATCGGCGCCGACCATGACGGTCTGGCCCTGCGGCCGGTCGACATCGACGCTGCGGAACCAGCGGCCCCAATGCGGAGGCTCATCGCCGGAACCATCAAGCCCGCGGGTGACTGGATGCTTGCGGCCCTGCTCGGACAAGCGGGGATAGAAGGCCTGCTCGATCATCCGGCCGGTCGGCTCGGCCGGCAGCACGGAGGCGAGCGGCGTCATGGCGATCGACTCGGGGCTGGCATGTTCCGGACCGGCGGCAATCAGCAGCGCGCCGCCATTTTCCACGTATTGGGCGATATTGTCGTAATAAAGCATCGGCAGCACATTGGCGCGATCCTGATATCGATCGAAGATGATCAGGTCGAAATCCTTGATCTTGTCGACGAACAGCTCGCGCGTCGGAAAGGCGATCAGCGACAGCTCGTTGATCGGCGTGCCGTCCTGTTTTTCCGGCGGTCGCAGAATGGTGAAGTGTACGAGGTCGACGGAGGCATCGGACTTCAGCAGATTGCGCCATGCACGCTCGCCTGCATGCGGTTCGCCCGAGACGAGAAGGACACGCAGGTTCTGGCGGATGCCGTCGATGATGTGTACGGCGCGGTTATTGGCATCCGTGACCTCACCGGGAATGCCGGCAACGGAGAATTCCAGAACATTTGCGCCGCCGCGCGTCACCTTGAAGGAGAAGGGCGTATCCTGGCCGGGTGTCGCCTGCAGCGTGGCGATCTCGTCGCCGTTGAGGCGCACGGTCACATTGGCCACGCCGCCGGGGCTTGGGCCGTCGTCGAAGACGCGCAGCACGAGCTGCTGCTCCTCGTTGACGATGCCGAAGCGGGGCGCCTTGATCACCTCGATACGGCGGTCGAATTCGTTCGGCTTGCCGGTGATCAGGCCATGGATTGGTGCGTCAAAGCCGAGCGCTTGGTTGACGCCGGGCACATCATGCACTTCGCCATCCGTCAGCATGATCGCGCCGCCGACGCGCGAAGGCGGCACATCGGCGATCGAAGCCGATAGCGCATCGAAGAGGCGGGTGGACGGCACGTCGGAATTGCGGTCTTCGTTCACATCGACAAAGCGGGGCTCGATCTGGGGAAAGCGGGCGAGCTGCGTTTTCAGCGATGCAAGCGCATCATCGGTCATCGTCATGCGATCAGCTGTCTGCTGGCTCTGACTGCGGTCCACGATAACGGGGACGATGGTCGAAAGCTGGTCGCGGTCTTCCTGCAGCAATACCGGATTAGCAAGTGCTGCAAGCAGGGCAAGTGCCGCAAGCGCGCGGATCCATGCGCCGCGAATGCCGCGCCAGATCGCGAAGACGGCGATCACGAGGACAATGCCGGTCAATACCGCCAGAAGCGGCCAGGGCAGGAAGGGCGAATAATCGAGCGTCATGTCACTGCCCCAGACGTTCGAGCAGGTCGGGCACGTGGACCTGGTCTGTCTTGTAGTTGCCGGTCAGCATGTACATCATGATGTTGACGCCGGAGCGGAAGGCATATTCTCGCTGCGTCTCCTCCGGCGGCACGGTGGGCAGCAGTGGCGTGTCATTATCATCAACGGCCCATGCGCCGGCAAAATCGTTTGCGGTAATCAAGATCGGCGAGACGCCGTCTGCGGCGGCGGCCGGCTTGTTGCCGTTGCTCTGTCCGCCCTGCCGTGCCTCGATCCAGAGCGGGCTGCCGGCATAACGGCCGGGGAAGCTCGACAGCAGATAGAAGGACTTGGTCAGCACATGGTCGTGCGGGACGGGCTCAAGCGGCGGAATATCCAGATTGGCAAGGATCTGCTGCAGGCGCTGGCCATTGGCGGTCGTGTCGCTGGCGCCTTCGAGCGAGTCGATCTGATCGCGCGTATCGAAAAGAACGGTGCCGCCATTGCGCATATAGGCGTCGATGCGGCTGATGGCGGCGTTGGAGGGCATCGGCGCAGTCGCCGAAATCGGCCAGTAGATGATCGGGTAGAAGGCAAGCTCGTCCTTGTTGAGGTCGAGGCCGACGGGCGGAGCAGGCTCCAGCGTTGTGCGGTATGTCAGAAAACTCGTGAGACCATGGAGCCCCTGTTCGGAAATATTGTCCACGTCCTGCTCGCCGGTCACAACATAGGCGAGATGGGTATTGTCCAGCCGTTGCATGACAACGTCGTCGCCCGGCTGTGTATCATTGGCATGCAGGATGTCCGGATGCAGCATGAGACCAGCCGAGAGCGCAATGGCGATCGTTGCGGCAGCGCGGGCGCGCGGGCGCAGGCGTGAAAAGGCGCCGTTCATGAAGAGCACGATCAGACTATCGGCCACAAGCAGCAGGAAGGCGATGAAGAAGAGCAGGGGCTTGGCCGACCAGCTTTCACCGCCGACCAGGCCGGCGCGCACGACATTGACGCCATCAATGTCGAGCGGTTTCAGCTCGGCATTGTTTGGCAGGACGTTCAGCGCCGCGAAGCCATCCTCCGAGCCGTAGAGGCCCGGTGGATTGTCGAAGTTGGCAACGGGGGCCGCCTTGGGATTCGGGATCAGCGGACGGGCATTGCCGGTTTCGGTGACCAGGATGCCCTTGGCGGTCAGCATGCGGAAGGGCGGCAGGGTTTCGGCAACGCGCGCACTGCCTGATGATTCCGAGGTTACCCCGCCGGAGCGCGAGATCTGGATAAGGTGGCGCAGCATTTCGACGAAGGTGCCAGAAATCGGCAGGTTCGACCAGGTCGCCTCGGCGCTGACATGGAAGAGCACGATCTGGCCGGCACTGATGCGGTTCATGGTGACCAGCGGCGTGCCATCGGCAAGACTTGCCCATGTGCGCTCGGCAAGATCCGGCGTCGGCTCTGCCAGCACCTGGCGGTTGACCGTTACGTCGGTCGGACGCGGTATTCCGGCGAACGGACTGAAACTGGGGAATTCGGCGAGCGCTTGCGGTTCGCTCCAGGACAGGCTGCCGCCAAGCGCGCGTTCGCCCTGGCGCAGGGTGACCGGGATCAGCGGATCTTCAGCGGGTGCCGCGGCAAGGCGCGGGCCAGCGAAACGCAGCAGCATGCCGCCATTCGATATCCAGCGCTGCAAGGGAGCGTAGGTATCTTCCGGCAGGCGGCCGATATCGGCCAGGATGATGACGGAGGGATTGTTGGCAAGCAGTTTCGGAATGGCGACCGACAGGTCGGAATCGGTCGGCCGGACCAGATCGGCATAGGGCTCCAGCGCACGCTGGATGTAATAGAGCGGCGAGAGCAGTGGCTGGAATTCGTCGCCCCCTTCACCTGACAGCAGCACGACCCTGCGGCGCTTGAAGGCGTCATCAAGCAGATGCACCGCGCCTGCAGTGGCGCCGGTATTGATGCTGACGCGGGCAAAGTCGTTACGCATCTCGAAGGGAGCTGAGATGCCGGCATTGATAGAGGTCTGGCCGGGGGCGAAGTCGGCCCTGCCGCTGGCGATCACGCGGCCCTGCGCATCCTGCGCGTTGAGGGGGAGGGATGCCGCGCCACCTGGGCTGAGGCGCGTTACCTTCACGGTCATCGCGTCGGCCGTGTTGGTGGCGCCTGATATCGCGACGGTGTCGGCCGTATTACCCTCGATGACGCGCAGTTCGGCGGGCTGGAGGTCGGACAGCTGACGGACGGTGGTATCATTGTCGCCGCTTGCCGCACCATCGGTGAGGAAGGCAAGCGTGCCGGGATGCGTGCCATTGAGGGCCGCACGCAACGCTTCGAAAGCCCGCTGGCGATCCGGCACGAGCGGCTTCGGCTCGGCGGCGCGCAGTTTCTCGCGGGCAGCCGAGGCCGTGCCGGGCGTCGCGTCATTGGTCGGGTCGGCGGTGAAAGCGATGGAGACGACAGCGCCTGCAGACTCTGCATCGTCGATCAGCGCATCGGCCGTCTGGACGCGACGTTCCCAATCGGGCGCCGAAGCCCAGCTATTGTCGACGAAGAGGACGAGGGGACCGCCTGACGCGAGCGAGCCGGTGCGCGGATTGAAGACCGGATCGGCGATCGCGAAAATGATGGCGGCTGCCAGCAGCATGCGCAGCAGCGTGAGCCACCAAGGGCTCTGGGCCGGTGTTTCCTCGCGCTTCAGCACCGTCGCAAGGATTTTCAGCGGTGGGAAAACCTCTGCCTGTGGGCGCGGCGGGGTCAACCGCAGCAGCCACCAGATGACGGGAAGGGCAATCAGCGCGCCAAGGATGGCGGGATAGGCGAAGGCGAATGGAAGCGCGCTCAAAGCTGTCCTCCATGCGTTGCCTTTGCCGGCATGCCTGAAAGATACATATGGACTGCAACCAGCGCTTCGGACGCCAGATGATCGGTGCGGTGGCTGACGAAGGTCCAGCCGAGATGGCGCAGCGACAGGCCGAGATTTTCGCGTCGGGCGAGATAGGCGTTGCGATAGGCCTCACGCACATTCTCGGCCCGGCCGGAGGTTAGCCTTTCGCCGGTTTCCGGATCGGTGAATTCGGTGCGGCCGTTATAGGGGAATATTTCCTCGGCAGGATCGGCAATTTCCACCACGTGCCCACGCAGGCCGCGGCGGGCAAGCGGGCCGAGGCGGGCCATGATGGCAGGTGCATCATCGAGGAAATCGCCGATGAGGATGAGGTCGCTCCAGCCGCGCACCATCAGGGTTTCCGGCAGGCCGCCGGTCAATGGCGTGTGCATCAGGGCCGTTGCGAGCCTTTCGGCCGCATTGCGGGCGGATATAGGCTCCATTATGCCGGGGCAGCCGATGCGCTCGCCGGAGCGGGCGAGGATCTCTGCAAGTGCCAGCATGATGACCAGCGCACGGCTTTCCTTGGAAACGCTCCCGTAGCTCGACTTGTACATCATCGAGGGCGACATGTCGGCCCAGAGCCAGATCGTGTGGGCGGCTTCCCATTCGCGGTCGCGCACATAGGTATGATCATCACGGGCGGAGCGGCGCCAGTCGATGCGTGAGAGGCTTTCGCCGTCGCTGTAGGGGCGGAACTGCCAGAAATTCTCGCCGATGCCGCGTTTGCGACGGCCGTGCCAGCCGGCGATCACGGTGTTGGCGATACGCTTGGCTTCGACCAGGCAATCCGGCACCAGAGCGGCCCGCTGCCTGGCGCGGGAAAGGGCATCGCTGCCAGGTGTCGGATTGACGATCTGTCCGATGGATGCCACGCGCAGCGCTTCCTTATCCCTTTGCCTGTTTGACCAGCCCGGCGATGACGTCACGCACCGACATGCCCTCGGCGCGGGCGGCGAAGGTCAGCGCCATGCGGTGCTCGAGCACCGGCTCGGCCAAGGCGTAGATATCGTCGAGCGACGGTGCCAGGCGGCCTTCGTAGAGTGCGCGGGCGCGGGCGCAAAGCATCATTGCCTGACCGGCGCGCGGGCCGGGACCCCAGGCGACATGCTTGTCGGTGGAGGCATTGCCCTGGCCCGGACGGGCGGAGCGCACCAGCGAAAGGATGGCGTCGACGACAGTGTCGCTGACCGGCATCTGCCGCACCAGCGTCTGGATTTCGACGAGACGCGCGGCATTGATGACTGGTTCTGGCTTGGCTTCGGTCAAGCCGGTTGTTTCAAGCAGGATTTGTCGTTCGGCCGCAAGCTCGGGATAGTTGACATCGACCTGCAGCAGAAAGCGGTCGAGTTGGGCCTCGGGAAGGGGATAGGTGCCTTCCTGTTCCAACGGGTTCTGCGTTGCCAGGACATGGAACGGCGAGGGCAGGTCATAACGCTGGCCGGCGATCGTGATATGATATTCCTGCATGGCCTGCAGCAGAGCCGACTGGGTACGCGGAGACGCGCGGTTGATTTCGTCGGCCATTAGAAGCTGAGCAAAGACCGGCCCCTTGACGAAGCGGAAGGAGCGGCGGCCGCTCTCGTCCTGGTCCATCACTTCGGAACCGAGGATATCTGATGGCATAAGGTCGGGCGTGAACTGAATGCGGTTTGCGGCAAGGCCGAGGACTTCGCCGAGCGTCGTCACGAGCCTCGTCTTGGCAAGGCCTGGAACACCGACGAGAAGGGCATGACCACCGGAGAGAACGGCGAGAAGCGTGTTTTCAACGACGCTTTCCTGACCGAAGATAACCTTGGAAACTTCCGCGCGGATGGCGGCGATGTCGGATAGCGCTCTTTCGGCGGCGGCAACAATCGCCTGTTCATCGAGGCTGGCTTCGGTCTTGATCATACCCACGGGCATCTCCAACGGCTGAAATCATTCGGCTGCGAATCGTCTGACTTTAATAGGCGTGCCTCATACCCGATACAGTTATGAAGATGTTGCGGGCTGACAAGTTTGTTTCAAATGACTATCTCGTGACTTTATTTCGTTAAGAGCAAACCGGGACGGAACAATGGCAGCCGAGGAAATGAGGCAAATGGCGGATGCAGCGGGGCTTGCCGCGCTTATTTCGCGCGCCTCCGAGGCGAAATCCGGCAAAAAGCGTGGATTGCCGCCTGTCGAGAAATGGAATCCGCCCTTTTGCGGCGATATCGACATGGAAATTCGGGCGGATGGCACATGGTTCTACATGGGCACACCGATCGGCCGGCAGCCGCTGGTCCAGCTCTTTTCCACCGTTTTGAGGAAGGACGATGACGGGAAAACCTATCTCGTAACTCCTGTGGAAAAGGTCGGCATCAGGGTTATCGACGCCCCCTTCGTCGCCGTCGAGATGAATGCGAGCGAGCAGGATGGACTGCAGATTCTGACGTTTCGCACGAATGTCGGTGATGTCATAGAAGCCGGGAAGGATCACCCTTTGCGTTTTCCGGGGCACGGGCCAGGGCATGGGAAAGATAGCGAATTGAAGCCCTATCTGCATGTGCGGGGGCGGCTCGAAGCATTGGTGTCACGCGCCGTGATGTATGAACTGGTCGAGCTCGGCGAGGTGGCCGAGGTCGCGGGCCGGGACATGTTCGTCGTCCGCTCGGGCGGTGAGACCTTTCCGATCATGCCGGCCGATGAACTGGAAGCAGCCTCCCGATGAGTGAAGCGATCAGCAGGACCTATCCCCCGTTTTCGGCTGCCGAGTTCCGCCGCCGCGCGCTCAACCAGGTTGGTGCGCCCATCGATCATGCCTGGCGCGATCATGGCGATCACGTCCTCAATCCCGATATCGTTGCGCTGGTCGAAACCTTCAAGCTGCGAGATGCGGCGGTGCTGGTGCCCGTCGTCGATGATGGCGAAGAGGCGAAGGTGATCTTCACCAAGCGGACGTCGACACTTCGCAAGCATTCCGGCCAGATCGCCTTTCCCGGTGGTTCGATCGATCCCGAGGATGTCTCGCCCGAGATGGCGGCGATCCGCGAAACCGAGGAAGAGATCGGCCTTGGCGGCGGCTTCGTCGAGACGGTCGGACGGCTGCCGAATTATCTGTCATCCACCGGATTCCGCATCACGCCCGTGCTCGGCGTGGTGCAACGCGGTTTTTCGCTGCAGCTCAATCCGATCGAAGTGGACGATGTTTTCGAGGTGCCGCTTTCCTTCCTGATGAACCCGGCCAATCACACGCGGGACAAGCGCGTGGTCGACGGCATCGACCGGCATTTCTACCGTATGCCCTATGAAACGCGCATGATCTGGGGCATCACCGCCGGTATCGTCCGCACACTCTACGAAAGGCTTTATGCATGACGTCTGTTGCCGACCAGGCATGGTTTCAGGATCCGGCGCTCGGCCGGGTCTTTGCGCTCCTGAACGCCGATGGCGGGGAGGGTCGCGTGGTCGGGGGGGCCGTACGCAACAGCCTGATGGGGCTGGCCGTCGCCGACATCGATATCGCCAGCACGCTGCTTCCGGAAGCCGTCATGGAACGGGCCGCTTCTGCCGGTATCAAGGCCGTACCGACAGGCATTGCCCATGGAACGGTGACGCTCGTCATCGACGCCAGGCCCTTCGAAGTGACGACGCTGCGCACCGACATGGAGACGGACGGGCGTCGCGCCAAGGTGGCCTTCAGCGCGGACTGGCAATCGGATGCGGAACGGCGCGACCTCACCATCAATGCGCTTTATGCGAATTCCGCAGGCGAGGTGATCGATCTCGTAGGCGGGCTCGAGGATATCGAGAAGCGCAATATCCGCTTCATCGGCGATGCAGCAACGCGGATAGCCGAGGATTATCTGCGTATTCTGCGGTTTTTCCGTTTCTTCGCCTGGTACGGTTCCGGACGACCAGATGCAGAGGGGCTAAGAGCGTCATCGGCCGCACGTTCGAAGCTGAAGACGCTATCTTCAGAGCGGGTCTGGTCCGAGCTCAGGAAGCTCCTGTCGGCGGAAGATCCCGGCCGGGCGCTGCTCTGGATGCGGCAGGTTGCAGTTCTCACGGAAATCCTGCCGGAAACGGAAAAATGGGGCATCGATGCCATTCCGGCACTCGTTGCGACCGAGAAGGCGCTCGGTTGGGAGCCTGATCCACTGCTGCGGCTTGCCTCGATCGTTCCGCCGGATCCGGCCCGGCTGGATGCGCTGGCTGCACGCCTGAAATTCTCGAATGCGGAGGCGGCCTATTTCAAAGCCTGGGCAAAAGCAGCACCCGTCAACGATGAAATCTCCGCTGCCGCTTTCGAAAAGCTGCTCTACAGAAATGGTACAGACGGGATCGTAGTGCGGCTGAAACTGGCGCTTGGCGTTGCACGGGGTAAGGCAGAGGGCGGCAGCTTCGACGAGATGAGCCGTTCGGCACGGCTTTCGAAGCTTCTCGATCGCGCAAATATTTGGAAGAAGCCGCAATTTCCGCTGAGTGGCGCGGATGTGATGGCCGCAGGCATACAGGCAGGGCCAAAGGTCGGCGAAATTCTCTCGACGCTGGAAAACCAATGGGTGGAGGAGAATTTCGTCTCCGACCGGGCGGCATTGCTCGCCCGGCTTGCAGAGATTGTCGATTGAAATCAGGCCGCGTTCGCTTCGTCGCGGATGCGGGCCTTGATATTGTCCACCATGTTTTCGCGGATCGTCGTTTCGCCGTGGGCGGTCTTCATGTGTTCGACGGCGCGGCGAACGACTTCGGCGTCGTTGTCGGCTCTGGTGTGCCAGTCGCATCCGGGAACGAGCGTTCCGCATTCGAAAAGTCGCATGGTCTTCTCCTGTTTCTTAACTGCAAAACCAGCACGCTTTCGCGCGATTGAGGAATGTGCGGCAATTGAGAAGGTTCCGGGGAGAAGGTTCCGGCCGACGTGAACGCCGGCCGAAGCTCTGTTATTGGTGGGGCATTGCCCAAGCCATGTAGGTGTCCGAAAGATGGGCGGGCTTGTTGCTATTGGCAGCGCCCGTTGCCTGCTCTTGAAGCTCTTCCGGAGTTTTGCCGCCTGCGAGCTGCAGTTTCACCTGCTCGACGAAGCAGGAGAGCGGCAGGTCGGAGCCGCTCCTGGCCCTGAGGTCTTCGGCGATGCGCGTCAGAAATTCGGGCGCGTCGATTGCACGGGACGCTTCCGGGATATCTGCAGAAGCAGGCAAGCCGCTTTGTATCGTCATGACAATCCTCCTCCGATTGTAACGCACAGAGACTAATTTAGGACGCACTCGGTTCTGATGAAGGCCTTTCAACGCGATTTTACCGGAATAGTATTTCAATTTTATCAGCGCGCTTCTCGCGGCTTGAATCAGGGCCAGCGGACCACGGGCGGCAGGGATGAGAGAATGGATTCGACATTGCCGCCGGTTTTCAGGCCGAAGATCGTTCCCCGGTCGTAGAGCAGATTAAACTCGACATAGCGGCCGCGGCGAATCAATTGTTCGTCACGATCGGCCTCTGTCCACGTTTCATTGAAGTTTGAGCGGACGATCTTCGGGTAGACCATGGAAAAGGCCCGGCCGACATCCCGTGTGAAGGCGAAATCGGCATTCCAGCCGCCGGCTTCCTCGCTGGAGTGCAGCCAATCATAAAAGATGCCGCCGACGCCGCGCGCCTCGTTGCGATGCTTAAGGAAAAAATAGTCGTCGCACCATTTTTTATAGGCATCGTAGTCGGCAACCGCATGGTTGCGGCAGGTAATTTCCATGGCCTTGTGGAAGAGCTGCGTGTCCTCGTCTTCTTGCGTGCGGCGGCGGCCAAGCACCGGCGTCAGGTCGGCGCCACCGCCGAACCAGCGGCTGGTGGTGACGACCATGCGGGTGTTCATGTGAACGGCCGGCACGTTGGGATTGACGGGATGGGCGATCAGCGAAATCCCTGATGCCCAGAAGCGCGGATCCTCGCTGGCGCCGGGTATCTGTGACCGGAAATCAGGCGCGAATTCGCCGTAGACGGTGGAAGTGTGGACGCCGACCTTCTCGAAGACGCGGCCTTCCATCATCGACATGCGGCCACCGCCGCCCGCGCCATTTTCACGCGACCAGTCCTTGGCGACGAAGCGGCCGGGCTCCTGGTCGGAGAGGGGGCCTTCGAGTTCATCCTCCAGTGCTTCGAAGGATGCGCAGATAGTGTCCCGCAGTCCCTCAAACCATGTTCGGGCAGCGGTCTTCTTGTCCTCGATGTCTTCGGGCAGGCCGATCGGCAGTTCCGGTCTTTCCATGCGATTCGCTCTTTGTTGATTATGCTCATGGTTTAGCAGGTGCGGCAGGCGCCCGCCAGCGGATGGAGGCCGACAGGGTTCGCAAGATTCGACTCGCAACGGACGGATTTCGATACTATTTTTCATTCAGAGGTAGGTTTCATGGTGAAAATTCCGGGGCCTCCGCCCTTCGAAGGCTTGAAGCGCAGAATCGCAAAGCATCGGGCAGAAGCGTCCGCCCGTGAGCGAGATCATTTCGTCCGCGAGACATACCGAATGGGGCTTATGGAAGCCCGTGCCAAGGCGCGCGAATGGTTCGACGAATATCCAAAGGCGGCCTACTGGACCGAAGTGGAAAGCTGGCGTCAGCTCGAGGGCGATCAGATCGAATTCACCATGCGGCGTCTGCCGTCCGCCGACTAAACCTATTCTGCCGCGTCGCGCAGGCGGCTTTCGATCAGAAGGCCGCTCTCGTCTAGGATCGGATGGGCCACCGAGACGATGTGGGCGTTGATGCGTTTCAGATCGCGCAGCATGTCGAGATGAAGGGAACTCGTTTGCAGGCTGTCGGCGCGTCCGTCACGCAGGCGCTCCAGATGACGCTCGGCAGATTGTTTCTCCATGTGGCGAACCTCGACCTTCACTTCCATCATTTGCCGCGCGAGATTGAAATCGCGAGTGACGAAGATCGTTTGTGCGACACGCAGGTTGTCGATCGTCAGCTCGAACAGCTTGCGCAATTCCCTGTAGCCGTCTTCGGAGAATTTCAGGCCGAGCGAGGCTTTTTTGCCGACTTGCTCCAGCAAGCCTTTCTCGATGATGTCGCCCATGTGCTCGAGATTGATCGCGTAGTCGATGATGACGATCGAGCGGCGGGCGTTCTCGTCGCTGAGACCGGCGCGGCCGAGCTTGGAAAGATAGACCTTCACCTCCTGCTGCAGCAGATCGACACGCTTTTCGAGCGCAGGGATCTCGGCGAGCTTGGACATGTCATTGTGCTGGAAGGCATCCGAAGCCCGCAGCAGCATGCGTTCGATGAGATCGCCGACGCCGAGCACTTCGCGTGTCGCGCTGGCAAGAGCCACGACGGGCGTCGAAAGCTCCTGCATATCGAGAAACTTGGGACCCTGATCCGGCTGCTCATCATCGGGCACGAGGCGGGCAGTGAAGGCAGCCAGCATTCGGGAGAAAGGCCAGGCAAGAGTGGCGAGCAGGATGTTGAAGATCAGATGCGTATCGACCGGCAGCTTGGCCGGGCCGAAAGGCAACAAATGCAGGAGCGGGGCGGCGTAGCCGGCAAGCGGCAGGGCGATCAAGCAGCCGACCGTGCGGACGATGAGATTGCCGAGCGTGACGCGTCTTGCCGAGGCAGGGCCGGAGAGGGTGGCGACGACAGGCGGGATCGCACCGCCGAGATTGGCGCCAAGGACGAGAACGATGATGAGTTCAGGCGATACGATTCCCGTCGACGCCAGCGACAGGATCAGCACGACGACCGCAAGGCTGGATGAGGAGATGAAGGCAAGCGCTGCCGACAGGGCAAGGGCAACGGGCCAGGCATCGCCGAGCAGGCCGATGAAAGCTGCCAGTGCTGGCGATGTGCGCATGGGCTCTGTCGCATTGCCGAGCAGATGCAGGGAGAGCAGCATCAGGCCGATGCCGATCATGGCCGCGCCGCCGCCGTGGCGAGCGCTGGACTTTCCGCGATAGAGCACGATGCCGCCAAGAATGAGCAGCGGCGAAAGCCACTCGATGCCGGTGGCGACTATCCAGGCGGTTACGGCAGTCCCGACATTGGCACCGAGCAGCACGATCTGGGCCATGCGTGGCTTGATGAGATCGCGCTCCACGAAAGAGGCCGTCATCAGGGCAGTCGCGGTCGAACTCTGGAGGGCGATGGTCGCCAGGAACCCCGACAGGATCGAGCGCGGCCCGTTCGCCGTGCCTGTCGCAAGCCCGGTCCTCAGCCGTGCGCCGAAGGCACGCGTGACGCCGTCCTTGACCTGTGCGAGGCCGAAAAGCAGCAGCGCAATCGCGCCGAACAGATTGATCATGACGATCGTGGATTCCATGGGCTCGGTCTTTTTCTTCTTCTTGAAAAGAGTTCGCTCGATTCTACGAGTCTGTAGTCAAGCAAATCATTGGAATCGCAGTGCTCGCGCAGATTTATTGATTGCTCGGCTAATAAATATAGGCGCTTTTGCGCCGATTCAAAGCGTTGTTTACGACAGAATGGCCGGCAAGGACCGGCATTTTGCCCGTTATGCCCAGACGGTCTGGCGCATGGCTTCGCCTGCTATCATAGCGGCGGAGAGGGCGAGGTTGATCGAGCGTTGGCCCTCCACCATCGGGATCAGGATGCGTCCGTCGGCGCGTTCATGCACATGATCAGGCACCCCAGCACTTTCCCGGCCGAACAGCAGGATATCGTCCGGGCGGAAGGCGAAATCCGCATAGCGCTGCGATGCCTTGGTGGTGGCGAGGATCAGGCGTCGGCGGGTTCCAACACGCCATTTCTCGAAATGTTCCCAGTTGACGTGTCGCGTAAGCGCTGCCGCAGCCAGATAGTCCATGCCTGCGCGTTTCAGGTTTCGGTCGGAAATGTCGAAGCCCGCAGGTTCGATGATGTCGACAGCAAAACCCAGGCACGCGGCAAGGCGCAGAATCGTGCCGGTATTGCCGGGAATATCCGGTTGGTAGAGCGCCAGTCTGATATCCGCCATAAGGGAAGCCATCCGTTGCCATGATGCGCAAATGGCCTATCCGAACTGTGATTTTGAAGCAACAAGACGCTTTTTGACCATGGGACAGTCACTTTCCAAGAGTTCAGGGCTGGAAATTTAGGCATTTTCGCGTTATCGGTGCATATCTTCAATCGCCAACAGGGAGCGCCGACATGAATACATTTGTGCTGATGCGTCTCCTGCCCGTGATGCCACGCTTGGCGATCTGGCGCGTATAGGCGCTTTCTCTTCCCAATTGCCCATTTTTGAATAATTGCGCGGCCATTACGGCCTCGCCCCTTGAGCCTCCGGTTCCCATATGTGCTTTCGTGCGACACAAGAGCGCAAAGCAGGGACCGGAACGCGGAAGTTCTGGAGCGATTTCATGTTTGGCTGGTTCGAACAGCGACTTAATCCCTATCCGAGCGAGGAGCCGGTTGCTCCGCCGAAGGGTCTTTTTGCCTTCTGCTGGCACTACAGCAAGCCGGCGGCGGGATGGCTTGCGCTCATGGCCTTTCTGACGGCGCTGATCGCGGTCGGCGAAGTGGCGCTCTTCCAGTTCCTTGGCGATATCGTCGACTGGCTGACGAATGCCGATAAGGCGACCTTCCTGCAGAATGAGGGTCACAAGCTGATCTGGATGGGTGCGCTGGTGCTGATCGGACTGCCGCTCATCGCCGGTCTCGATTCGCTGATCATGCATCAGATGATGCTCGGCAATTATCCGATGATTGCGCGCTGGCAGATGCACCGCTTCCTGCTGCGTCATAGCATGACCTTCTTTGCCAACGAGTTCGCCGGACGCGTTGCCACAAAGGTCATGCAGACGTCGCTTGCCGTGCGCGAGACGGTCATGAAGATCCTCGACGTCTTCGTCTATGTCGTCACCTACTTCCTGTCGATGATCGTCATCATCGCGGCGGCTGACTGGCGGCTGATGCTGCCGATCCTTGCCTGGCTCGGCGTCTATATCGGCATCGTCGCCTATTTCGTGCCGCGGCTTCGCAAGATCGCCGCTCAGCAGGCGGATGCGCGCTCGCTGATGACCGGCCGTGTGGTGGATAGCTACACGAACATTGCCACCGTGAAGTTGTTCTCACATGCAGGTCGTGAAGAGGTCTATGCAAAGGAGAGCATGGACGGGTTCCTGGATACGGTGCACAGGCAGATGCGCAAGGTGACGCTCTTCCATATAAGTGTCTACATGAACAACTGCATCTCGCTGTTCGTCATTTCCAGCCTGTCCATCTGGCTGTGGCTGAACGGAACGATCTCGGTCGGCGCGATTTCCATCGCCATCGGCCTTGCGATGCGCGTCAACGGCATGTCGCAGTGGATCATGTGGGAAGTCTCGGCACTCTTCGAAAACATCGGCACCGTCTATGACGGCATGGAGATGATGTCGAAGCAGCACGATATCGTCGACAAGCCTGATGCGCCCACACTGACTGCGAAGAAAGGTGCGATCCACTATGATCGCATCGGCTTCCACTACGGCAAGGGCAAGGGCATCATCGACAACCTGTCGCTCGATATCAAGGCTGGCGAGAAGGTCGGTCTCGTCGGACGTTCCGGCGCCGGCAAGACGACATTGATGAACCTGCTCCTTCGTTTCTACGATCTGGAGGCCGGGCGCATCACCATCGACGGCCAGGATATCTCCGAGGTGTCGCAGGACAGCCTTCGTGCGCTGATCGGCGTGGTGACGCAAGATACGTCGCTCTTGCATCGTTCGATCCGCGACAACATCGCCTATGGCCGTCCAGACGCGACGGACGAGGAAGTGATCGAGGCTGCAAAACGGGCAAATGCCTGGGAGTTCGTCGAAGGGCTTGTCGATCTGCAGGGCCGCAAGGCGCTCGACGCGCAGGTTGGCGAGCGCGGTGTAAAACTGTCGGGCGGCCAGCGCCAGCGCATAGCGATCGCCCGCGTCTTCCTGAAGGACGCGCCGATCCTGGTGCTCGACGAGGCGACCTCGGCGCTCGATTCCGAAGTGGAAGCGGCGATCCAGGAAAACCTCTTCGCGCTGATGGAGGGCAAGACTGTCATCGCGATTGCCCACCGCCTGTCGACGCTGACTGAGATGGACCGGTTGATCGTGCTGGACAAAGGCCGCATGACCGAAAGCGGCACACATGGCGAACTGGTCAGCCACGGCGGCGTCTATGCCGATCTCTGGAACCGCCAGTCCGGCGGCTTCCTCGCCGATCACGAGGAAGAGGCCGAAGTCGCCGCCCAATAAAACAAGCCCTTCCCGTTTCTGCGGGGAGGGCTATTTTTTTGTCCTGCTGAAGAAAATCAATTTTCCGCTTAGAGCGTGCGGATCCGGTCAGCGCAGAGGCTGTCGGCCCAGTCGATGACGCGATGATGCTCCACGACAATGATCGAGTTCGAAGCGAGCGAACGAAGCGTGAAAATCCGCTGTCGCTCCTCTCGTTCGATCCAGCTTGCGATGGCGTCCGTCACGATGCTGTCGCGCGGCACGTCCATCGCGTCTGCCAGAGCGTCAAGCTTTTCCGCAAGGGGGAGCGGAAGATGCGCATTAAGCGTTTTCGTTTCCATTACTGCGGTCTCCGGTAAGGCGCGATCATGGCATGAGATCGTGGCTGCTTCCACCCGTATCAATAGAGATGACGCCGATATTACCGATCATTACGAAAATATAAGGTTGCGTCGGGCTTGTATTCTCTTTGCCGCAATTCTGAACGGGCCTATATCGCGATGATGCTGCTCACTCCGATCCTCCGCCTGTTCGAAACCTGGATAGATCCGTTCCGCGCCCGCGGTAATGTCCAACCGCCGGGCAATACGCTGGGATTCATATGGTTCTATATCGGCCAAGCCAGATGGCCGTTCATCGCCATGCTGGTGCTTGGCGGCATTTCGGCGGCGATCGAGGCAGCGCTCTTCTGGTTCGTCGGGCGGCTCATCGATATTCTCGGAGCGATAAAGCCCGGGGCCGGCTGGAGCACGCTTCTTGACGCCCATGGCGGCGAGCTTTTCGGCATGCTGGCGCTGATCGGCATCGTCCGCTTCGTCGTTGCCTTCCTGATCGCGCTGATCGACCAGCAGGTCATCACGCCGGGTTTCTACAACATGGCGCGCTGGCAGTCCTATCTGCATGTGTCGCGCCAGTCGCTTGCCTTCTTCCAGAGTGATTTTTCCGGCCGCATCGTCACCAAGGTCTGGTCGGCGGGGCAGGCGACAGGCGATCTCGTGACGTCGCTGATGGAAAGCGTCTGGTTCGTTGGCATCTATGCCGTCACTACCCTCGTTCTGGTGGGGCAGCTCGATTTATCGCTCGCGGCGGTGGTTCTCTTCTGGCTGGTGGCCTTCGGCGTGCTTGCGCGCTATTTCGTGCCGCGCATCCGCTATCACTCGCGCGAGACTGCGGAAGCGGCCTCCCTGCTCAATGGCCGCATCGTCGATGCCTACAGCAATATCCAGACGTTGAAGCTCTTCGCCCGCGACGAAGAGAGCGACCGGTACATGCTCGACGGCTTCAATGCCTACCAGGAAACGGTGCTGAAGTTCACGCGCTTCATCACTGGCGTTCGCGCGTCAATGGCGCTGCTGTCGGGCCTGATGATCGTCACAATGGCAGGCATCAGCGTCGATCTGTGGCTGCGCGGACTGATCAGCTCGGGCGGGGTCGCCTTTTCGCTGACTCTGGTGCTCAGGCTGAACTTCCTGCTCGGGCGATTGATGACGCAATTCAACGGCATCATGCGCAACCTCGGAACCATCCAGAATGCGGCCGAACTGATTTCGCAGCCGCTGCATCTCGTCAACCGTCCCCATGCGAAGGAACTCGTCATCAAGCAGCCGGGCATCCGCTTCGAGAATGTTTCCTTCCATTACGGCAAGGAAAACGCAGTCATTGGGAATTTCTCGCTGACGATCCGGCCGGGCGAGAAGGTTGGTATCATCGGCCGCTCCGGCGCAGGCAAATCGACGCTCGTGAACCTTCTCCTGCGCCTTTACGATATTCAGGGTGGACGCATCCTTATCGACGGGCAGGATATCGCCGCCGTCACGCAGGAATCACTGCGCATGCAGATCGGCATGGTCAGCCAGGATACGTCGCTGCTGCATCGATCCGTGCGCGACAATATCCTGTTCGGCCGGCCAGATGCCGGCGAGGAGCGCCTCGTCGAGGCAGCCAGACGCGCCGAGGCGCTCGACTTCATCGAGTTGCTGCGGGACCAGCAGGGCCGCAAGAGTTTCGATGCGCATGTCGGCGAGCGCGGGGTCAAGCTCTCGGGCGGCCAGCGTCAGCGCATCGCCATTGCGCGTGTGATGCTCAAGAATGCGCCGATACTCGTTCTCGACGAGGCGACGTCGGCGCTCGATTCGGAAGTGGAGGAGGCGATCCAGTCGAACCTCAACCGCGTGATGGAAGGCAAGACGGTGCTGGCGATCGCCCACCGGCTTTCGACGATCGCGGCACTCGACAGGCTTGTCGTGGTCGACCGCGGCAAGATCATCGAAGAAGGCACGCATGATGCGCTTCTGAAACAGGGCGGGCTTTATGCAGAGCTCTGGGCGCGCCAGTCCGGCGGTTTCCTCGCCTCCGACGATGACGATACGCGCTCAGTATTCGCGAACGAAATCGCTGACTAGGCCATAATGGTTCGAGCCGAAGCTGTCTTCCAGCCGGCTCGTCGAGCGGATGAGCAGCGGTGGTCTTGCGAAGATATGGTCGATGCTGATGCCGAACGGCCCGGCGGAGACCGGCCAGGTCGTGGGTTCGGGAAATGCGGTGGTGAGGCCCGAACCGCGCAGTAGTTCCTGAATGGTTGGTGCGAGGATTGCGGAATTGAAATCCCCGGCAACCACCAGCGCACCGGTGCGGGACTGCATGATAGCCTTCAGCTCCACCAGTTCATCGGCCTGAAAATCGTCGAAATAAGGCTTGGTGAGGTGCGGAAACAGAAAATCTACCCAGGTTCCGTCAAAATCGATCTTGATCGAAACCAGCCTCTGCTTCCAGAGAGCGCCGAGATCGTAGACCTTGTGCGCGGCAAATGGACGTTTCGACAGCACGAGCGTATCGCAGGCGTCGCTCGTGTCGCAGCCGATGCGATATGGATAGATCTGTGCCAGCCGCGGCAATTGCGAGAAGACCGGTTGTGCTTCCATGATGTCGACCACATCGGCGCCGGATGCCAGCACGGCGTCGGCGATCTTCTCGCCGTTCCCGAAATTGTCGAACTCGATATTGAAGGACATCAGCCGGAAAAGGCGGGGGGCATCTTCCGCAGGCATTTTGCCGGCGAATTCGCGCAGCATTATGACGCCGTGGATATTCAGGAAGGTCGCCACTGCCAGCATCACGAAGCCGTACCAGTGCCGCTTGAAAAAGAGGGCAACGACCGCGCCAATGGCGCAGATGATGCTGAGATGAATCTGGAAGCTATAAACGAGCGAAAGCAGCCAGAAATCGGTGAAGTAGCGAAGCGAAACGAGAGCCAGAACGATGGTGATGAGGACGCTCAATACGCAGAAAACAGTATGCCTCATCGGCGCAAATCCAAATTCGTATGGCAAACTCACCAGCGCCTAACACGCCCCCTGCTTTGTTGCAATGCAGCAAAGTTGCAAGCCAGTGATTGCCTTAAAAAATTCACTGAAATTTCCCGCGACATTGTGCCCTCATCCCCTTGCCAAGGCTGGACATAATTTGCGATCAAGCATAGAACGCGCCGGATTGGTGGGGAATCTATGGCCGAAATATGTTGTGATAGATTCGCCGCCTCTGGAGGGGCAGGGCGGAATTCCGCGACAATTGCGCAGAGGATGGTTAAGCCGTGAGCGAACACTTAACGACAAGCGAGGCCGCAGAGCCCACTCGCCGTGATTTCCTTTATCTCACCACTGGCATGGCTGGTGCGGTCGGCGCCGTTGCGGTTGCGTGGCCGTTCATCGACCAGATGCGTCCGGACGCGTCGACGCTGGCGCTTGCTTCCATCGAAGTCGATGTTGCAAGCCTTACGCCCGGCATGTCGCTGACGGTAAAGTGGCGCGGCAAGCCAATCTTCATCCGCAACCGCACGCCGGAAGAAGTCAAGGCCGCAGCCGATGTGCAGTTGTCGGACCTCAAGGATCCGATCGCCCGCAACGCAAACCTTCCTGCCGATGCTCCTGCAACGGGCGCTGACCGCTCGGGCGGCAAAGATAAGGAAAACTGGATCGTCATGGTCGGCACCTGCACCCATCTCGGTTGCGTTCCGCTCGGTCAGGCCGGTGAATACAATGGTTGGTTCTGTCCCTGCCATGGCTCGGTCTACGACACGGCCGGCCGCATCCGCAAAGGTCCGGCGCCGCAGAACCTGGCGATTCCGACCTTTTCGTTTTTGTCCGACACGAAGATCAAGATCGGTTGAGGGGAGACTGATTAATGAGTGGCCATTCCAGCTACGAACCATCAACCGGCCTGGAAAAGTGGGTCGATGCGCGCCTTCCACTGCCGCGCATGGTCTATGACAGCTTCATTGCCTATCCGGTTCCGCGGAACCTGAACTACGCTTACACTTTCGGCGCCATGCTCGCCGTCATGTTGATCGTGCAGATCCTGACGGGTGTCACGCTCGCCATGCACTACGCCGCCGACACGACGATCGCCTTCAACTCCGTTGAAAAGATCATGCGCGACGTCAACCACGGCTGGCTGCTGCGCTATATGCATGCCAACGGCGCATCCTTCTTCTTCGTCGCCGTCTACCTGCACATCGCCCGCGGTCTCTACTACGGTTCCTACAAGGCGCCGCGCGAAATCCTCTGGATCCTCGGCGTCGTCATCTACCTCTTGATGATGGCGACCGGCTTTATGGGCTACGTTCTGCCTTGGGGGCAGATGTCCTTCTGGGGCGCGACCGTCATCACCGGCTTCTTCTCGGCCTTCCCGCTGGTCGGCGAATGGGTGCAGCAGTTCCTGCTTGGCGGCTTCGCCGTCGATCAGCCGACGCTGAACCGCTTCTTCTCGCTGCACTACCTGCTGCCCTTCATGATCGCCGGCGTCGTCGTCCTGCACATCTGGGCTCTGCATGTGGTCGGCCAGACAAATCCGACGGGGGTCGAGGTCAAGACCAAGACAGATACGGTTCGTTTCACGCCTTACGCAACGCTCAAGGATGCGCTCGGCGTCTCGATCTTCCTGCTCGTCTATGCCTACTTCGTCTTCTACCTGCCGAACTATCTCGGCCATGCCGACAACTACATTCCGGCCGACCCGCTGAAGACCCCGGCCCACATCGTTCCGGAATGGTACTTCCTGCCCTTCTACGCCATGCTGCGTTCGATCACCTTCAACGTCGGTCCGATCGACTCCAAGCTCGGCGGTGTTCTGGTGATGTTCGGCGCCATCCTCGTGCTGTTCTTCCTGCCCTGGCTCGACACTTCGAAGGTGCGTTCGGCGGTCTATCGTCCGTGGTTCAAGCTGTTCTACTGGCTGTTCGCGATCAACGCGATCATCCTGGGCTGGCTGGGTTCGCAGCCTGCGGAAGGCCTGTACACGACGATCTCGCAGGTCTGCACACTCCTCTACTTCGCCTTCTTCCTGGTCGCGATGCCGGTTCTCGGTCTGGTGGAAACACCGCGCCGCATTCCGAACTCGATCACTGAAGCGGTGCTCGAAAAGCGCAACAAGACTGCTGCGGCCAAGGCCTGAGCGAGCGACGGGAAGGACCAGAAATATGAATAAGCTTGTTGCAAGCATTCTCTCGCTTGCTGTCGTGGCCGGTCTCGGTGGCGTGGCTTTCGCCCAAGAGGCGGCTCCGGCCGCTCACCATGAGGAAAGTGCCACCCCGCACTATCCGCTGAAGGAGCCGAAGGAGATCGACTGGACCTTCGCCGGTCCGTTCGGCAATTACGACAAGGGCCAGCTGCAGCGTGGCCTGAAGGTCTACACTGAAGTCTGTTCCGCCTGCCACTCGATGAACCTCGTGCCCTTCCGCATGTTGAGCGAACTCGGCTATTCGGATGCGCAGGTGAAGACCTTCGCAGCCAATTACGAAGTCCAGGACGGCCCTGATGCCAACGGTGAGATGTTCACCCGCAAGGCGGTTCCGTCAGACCACTTCCCGTCGCCCTATCCGAACGCGGAAGCTGCCGCTGCCGCGAACAATGGTGCGGCTCCGCCGGATATGTCGCTGCTTGCCAAGGCACGCGAAGTCGAACGTGGCTTCCCACAGTTCGTTTTCGACATCTTCACCCAGTATCAGGAAAGCGGTCCGGACTATATCCACTCGCTGCTGACCGGCTACGAAGAGCCGCCGGCGGGCTTCCAGGTTCCGGCAGGCGCGCATTACAACCCGTATTTCCATGCCGCTGCCGTCCTCGCCATGCCGAAGCCGCTCTCCGACGACCAGGTCACCTATGACGACGGTTCGCCGCAGACGGTCGATCAGTATTCCAAGGATGTCTCGTCGTTCCTGATGTGGGCGTCCGAGCCGCATCTCGAAGAGCGTAAGCGCACCGGCTTCATGGTCATGATCTTCCTGCTGATCTTCACGGTACTGATCTACCTGACCAAGCGTTCGATTTACTCCCGGACTGATCACTAAGCGATCTTCATTCCCAAGGAAAAGGCGGCTTTACGGCCGCCTTTTTTATTTGGTTTGGTCCGGCGCAATTGATAGTGTGCGGCGCTTCATGCCCCTCGCAGATACGGATTTTCGATGAACAATACGCTTTCGGAGCTTGCGGCCAGCATCCGCTCCATTCCGGATTACCCCAAGCCCGGCATCATCTTTCGCGACATCACCACGTTGCTCGGCAATCCACGTGCCTTCCGCCGCGCTGTCGACGAGCTCGTGCAGCCCTATGCGGGCTTGAAGGTCGACAAGATCGCCGGCATGGAAGCGCGGGGCTTCATCCTCGGAGGTGCCGTCGCGCATCAGCTTTCCTCTGGTTTCGTTCCGATCCGCAAGAAGGGCAAGCTGCCGCATGAGACGGTGCGCATCGCCTACAGCCTGGAATATGGCGTGGACGAGATGGAGATGCACCGCGATGCCGTTCAGCCCGGCGAGAAGGTGATCCTTGTCGACGATCTGATCGCTACAGGCGGCACGGCTGTCGGTGCAACCCAGCTGCTTCGTCAGATCGGCGCTGAAGTGGTCGGCGCCTGCTTCGTCATCGACCTGCCGGATCTCGGCGGCCGCAAGAAGCTCGAAGATCTCGGTGTCGAAGTGCACACGCTGGTGGAATTCGCCGGCCACTGAGTGGGCCAGGTTAGTCGAATTCCAGCACGCTACTCTCGAAGCGGATGACTGCAATACCATTCTGGTTGACGCCTTCGCAGAGGATGGCGTTGAGATGCCAACCCGGCCGCGACGTGAGCGGCCGGCTGGAGAGAAAGGTCACCGAATAGGTGATCGTCTCGTCGACAAAGACCGGTTTTAGCCATTGCAGCTTCTGGAAGCCGGGCGAGGGACCAAGCTTTGGCGGCTCCATGCCCTGTTCCGACAGCCGGCGCATTTCTGCCATCCAGTGATCCAGAAAGCAGCGCATCCAGGCGGCCACCGTATGCCAGCCGGAGGCGCAGAGGGCGCCGAACATAGTGTCCTCCGCCGCCTGCCTGTCGATATGGAAGCGTTGCGGATCGTATTTCCTGGCAAAGCGGAGGATTTTTTCCTCGGTGAAGACGTAAGCGCCGATCTCGACCTTTTCGCCGGCGGCATAGAGTTCCGACATTCTCATGCGCCTGCCTCCGAAGTGTTGCGCATGCCGAAGATGACAGAATTTTCCGACAGGCAGACCAGTTCGCCGCGCTGGTTTTCCACCTCGTGGCGGAATTTGACGATACCGAGGCCCGGACGCGAGCGCATCGGACGTGCCTCCAGCACCGTCGAATGGCCGGAGAGCATGTCGCCCGCAAGCACCGGTTTGCGCCACTCCATGAAATCGACGCCTGGGGCGCCTTCGCAAAGTGAGTTCAACACGAAGCTGTCGGCCATCATGCGCATGAACATCGCCGAAGTGTGCCAGCCGGATGCCGCGAGGCCGCCGAGGATGCTGGCGCGGCCGGCGGCCTCGTCCAGATGCATGGGCTGTGGGTCGAACTCCGCGGCGAATTCGATGATTTCGGGTGCCGTTACCGCTTTCGGGCCGAGCGGAAATCGACGGCCGGGCTGGAAATCCTCATAGGCGAGCTTTTCTGCAGGCATCAGGGTCCCTCATCATAGGCAGGCCTCATTGCTTACAATAGCATCCGCGCGGGCTCAATGATTCCGTAGGGACGAACCAGGATGGCTGAACTAAGGTCGATACTCGATGAGGCGGCGCGCGAGGGGCTGATTACCACTGAGGCGAGCTCGCGGCTGGCGCCGTTTCTTGAGGCGCGCGGCGTGATCGTCGAGGCGCGTACGGCCGGGCCTTCGGAGCCGGCCTGGTCGGATACCGAGACGCCGCGTTTCGTGCGCGGCTTCCACGATGTGCTGATCACCATCGGCAATCTCATCGCACTTGCAGGACTCTGGGGGATTGCGTCACTCTATGCGGTGCTGCCGGCGATCCTGGTGCTAGCGGAAATCCTCATCAAGCGCCAGCGTCTCGCTCTGCCGGCCGTCGTGCTGACGCTGGCGGTCTTTGCCTGGACCTTCCGGATGATGCTGTCGCTCTATCCGTCCAATGCTGATCTGTGGCTCACCGGTGACGGTATCGACCGATTTATCGTCGCATTCCCCGTCATCATGGGGCTTTTCTATCTGCGCTATCGTGTGCCGCTTGCACTCGCGCTCTCCATCTTCTCCAGTCTTGCCCTCGTGCTGGCTCTTGTCTTCCGGATTCTCCAGTGGGCGAGCGGTGACGATGCCTTCATCCTCAATCATCCCACGCTCGTCTCGATCATCCTGTTTGCCTGCGCCGTCGGCCTGTTCGTCGCCGCACTCGGCTTCGACCTCAGCGACAGGTTCCGCCGGACGACGCGATCGGATGTCGCCTTCTGGCTTCATCTCGTCGCCGCACCCGCCCTGCTTTACAGCATACGGATATTGCTCTCGCTCGACGGCGGCTGGCTGGATATCATGGACGCCAATTCCTTCAAGACGCCTGTCGTCGTCGTAATCGTCGCGCTGCTGATGCTGGTCGGTCTCATCATCGACCGGCGCGCTTTCGTGACGTCCGGCCTGCTGACGCTGGGACTGGCGATCTATGGGATATTCCGGCAGGGGAGTGCGACCGTCGATACCTACATCTTCGGAACGCTTGTTATCGTCGGCGTGATCGTGCTCGTCATCGGTACGGGCTGGATGCCGCTTCGGCGCATCGTGCTGCGCGCCTTGCCCTCAGGCGTCGTGGAAAGGCTGCCGCCCGGCTGAGCGGCAGCTAAAAGCGTGTCGCGATCTTTCAGATCCGTTTCCCACGCTTCAGGCCTTGGTTTTCCGCATGTCGTTATCGCAAAACCGCTCCACAGTTTTGCGCGACATGTTTTGGTCAATCACGTGTTGAAGCGGAAGTGGATGACGTCGCCGTCCTGGACGACATATTCCTTGCCTTCGTCGCGTGCCTTGCCAGCTTCCTTGGCGCCGACTTCGCCGCCGAACTGGATATAGTCGTCGTAGGCGATGGTATTGGCGCGGATGAAGCCGCGTTCGAAATCCGAGTGGATCACGCCGGCGGCCTGCGGCGCCTTGGTGCCGCGCTCGATCGTCCAGGCGCGCGTTTCCTTCGGTCCGACCGTGAAATAGGTGATCAGGTGTAGCAGCTTGTAGCCGGCACGGATCAGGCGATCGAGGCCTGCTTCGTCGAGACCGAGTGCCGAGAGGAATTCCTTGGCCTCTTCATCCGGAAGCTGGGCGACCTCGGATTCTATCGCAGCCGAAATGGTGACGGTTTCGGCACCCTGAGCCTTCGCCATCGCAGCGACGGCCTCGGTATATTTGTTTCCGGTCGCGGCATCGCCTTCGGCGACGTTGCAGACATAGAGAACCGGGTGCGATGTCAGAAGGTTGAGGCCCTTCAGGATGTTGATCTCTTCGGCATCGAGCTTCGAAAGTAGCGTACGGACCGGCTTGCCGTCCTGCAGCAGCGCCAGCGAGGCCTCCATGATCGGCAGCATTGCCATGGAATCCTTGTCTTTGCTGGTGGCGCGCTTTCGCGTCTGCTCGGTGCGGCGCTCGAGGCTGTCGAGGTCGGCGAGCATCAGTTCGGTCTCGATCGTATCAGCATCGGCAACCGGGTCGATGCGGCCTTCCACGTGTGTGATGTCGCCGTCTTCGAAGCATCGCAACACATGCACGATGGCATCGACTTCGCGAATATTGGCGAGGAACTGGTTGCCGAGACCTTCACCTTTCGAGGCACCGCGCACGAGGCCGGCAATATCGACGAAGTTGATGCGGGTCGGGATGATTTCCTTGGACTTCGCGATGTTGGCAAGCTTCTGCATGCGTTCATCGGGAACAGCCACTTCGCCGGTATTCGGTTCGATCGTGCAGAAGGGATAGTTCGCCGCCTGCGCGGCCGCCGTCTTGGTGAGTGCATTGAAGAGGGTCGATTTGCCGACATTCGGCAGGCCGACGATACCGCATTTGAAGCCCATGGCTGAAACCTGCTGTTCTCTGGAAGTCCTTGGTCGTGGCTATGGGATAAAGGAGGGGAGCGGTCAAGTCTTAGAGAGCTTTTCTCGCTGCTCCCTTGCCGACAGGGCGTAGCAGCCTTATTCTTATGATAGTGGGATCCCCCCGGCACCAAGTGTCGAAATTCTGCAATCTAAAAGGTTTAGTTAGATCGAAACCCCTTCCCATGTCATCAACGGGCGGATTTCCGATGGTTGACAACGACATTGCCTTAAAACCCAAGACCAGAACGAAGCTCAAGCTGGACAAGCCGAAGCTTTACAAGGTCATCCTCGTCAATGACGATTACACGCCGCGCGAATTCGTCATCATGGTGCTGAAGGCCGTCTTCCGCATGAGCGAGGACACCGGCTACCGCGTGATGATGACGGCGCACAAGCTCGGCTCGTGCGTGGTCGTGGTCTGCACCAAGGACATAGCGGAGACCAAGGCCAAGGAGGCCATCGACCTTGCCAAGGAGATGGACTTTCCGCTGATGTTCACCACGGAACCTGAGGAATAGGGCCCGAGGAACAGGACGTGCGCGTCTCAAGACGCCCGGCGGATCTGATAGCCGGTCTTGTCCTGCACGAAGCCGCAATTTTCATAGAAACGCAGTGTTGCCGGATTTCTCGATCCGGTCAGCAGCATGATCTTGTAACAGCCGGCTTTCCAAGCTTCCGCAATCGCATGCTGGATGACTTTGCCGGCATAACCTTGCCTGCGGTGGTCGGCGTGGGTGACGACGTTTTCGATCAGCGCGTAAGAGGCGCCATTGCGCGTCAGGTTGGGCACGATGATCAGCGTTACGGTCGCAGCAGCAATCTCGCCGGCAACGCCGATGAAGATCGTCATGCCGGGCTGCGCCAGAATGGCGGAGAAACGTTCGATTGCCACATCAGGCGCGAGGACCGGATCGGTCGGGCTGAGGTGTTGGTAAAGGGTGATCAGGTTCTGCAGATCGCGGACAACCGCAGGTCGGATGCTTAAATCCCCGTCCGCCATGGCGTTCAGTCGCCCTTATTGCCGAACATCTTCTTCAGCATTTCGGCCATGGGGCCGGTTGTCGGAAGCTTCTGCTGGCTCTGATTGCGGGCCTGATGGATATGAGATTTCCCCGCCGGCTTCTTCTCCGGTTTCGGTTTTTCTTCTTCCTCCTTGCCACCGAGCGCCAGCGCGATCTTGTTCATCAGCTGGGAATCCTCTTTGCGGACCAGCATTTCGGCATTGTCGGCGAGCGTGTCGAGAAGCAGCTCCAGCCAGTCACTGTCGACCTTGGCGAAATCGCCGAGCACATGGTTATGCACCAGTTCCTTGACGCCGGGATGGCCGATTCCGAGGCGCAGGCGGCGGTATTCCTTACCGCAATGGGCGTCGAGCGATTTGATGCCATTGTGGCCGCCATGGCCGCCGCCGGTCTTCAGCCGCGCCTTGCCGGCCGGGAGATCGAGCTCGTCATAGATCGCCACGAGATCGGACGGCTGCAGCTTGTAGAAGCGCATGGCTTCGCCGACCGCTTCGCCCGACAGGTTCATGAAGGTCTGTGGCTTGATCAGCAGCACCTTCTCGCCGCCAAGCTCGCCTTCTGATATCTCGGCCTTGAACTTCTTCGACCAAGGCGAAAAGTCGTGGCGGCGGTAGATGGCATCCACTGCCATGAAGCCGATATTGTGCCGGTTGCCGGCATATTTCGCGCCGGGATTGCCGAGACCCGCGATGATCAGCATGGCCGTTTTCCTTGCAAGAGCTGTTGCCGTTCACCACCGCGAAACGGCGTTAAAGTCAAGTGGCAAAGGCGGGCGTGAACGACGGTGCGCCCATCAGTTCAGCAGATGCAGGCCATATTTGAGGAAAATCTGCTTCTGTTCGCCGCTGGCAATCAGCTTGTCCAGCGCGGCCTGCATGTGGCCCAGAAGATCGTCCGGGAAGTTCTTCTCGCAGGCGATACCCATCGGCTGGGAGGAGAGCACCGTTACCATTTCCAACGGCTGGTCGGCCTTCAGCTTGTCGAAATAGAGTTCGGAGATCGGCATCATGTCGATGCGGCCGCCGAGCAGCTTGCGCAGCGTCGCGTTGAAATCGCTGGCGACATCGAGCTTGGTGAAGCCCTTCTCCTTCAGCGTCACTTCCGTGTAATCGTCGCGCTGCGTGCCGATCACGTATTTCTTGGCGTCTTCAAGATTGGCTGCCGAAACGCCCGATCCCTGGCGGGTGATCAGGATGTTACGGTCGATGAGAAGTGGCTCGACCCATTTGAACAGACCGTTACGCGCGGCGTTATGGGCGGTCGCGAATACGCAGGTCATCGGCGTTGCGCGGGCGAGGCTGAAAGCACGAGCCCAGGGCATTACCTCGATCGTATAATCGATGCCAATATCGGCCATGACTTTCTCGACCTGGTCGACGGTCGCACCCTTGATGACCTTTCCGTCGCGGTAGTTGAAGGGGGCGTATTCCTCGGTCACGAAGGCTACCGCCTGGGCTGAAGCAGACGTGGCAAAGCAGGGTAGGGTAAGAAGTGCAAGAAGCAGCAGCTTTTTCATCGTATACCTCCCATATCTCGTCAGTTCATGAAGCACGCGCCACGTTCGGCAGCGAGATGCTCAATTCCTCGATCAGCTTTGCAGCGTTTTGCGGACGGTGGAACAGATAGCCCTGACCATAGTCGAGGCCCATTTGATGCAGTGTGCCGCATTCCTCCTCCGTCTCGATGCCTTCGGCGATGACGGTACAATTCATCTTGTGAGACAGCGTGGTGATGCCTTCGATCAGCATGCGGCTCTTCTGGCGCACGTCGTCGTCTGCATCATTGATGGCGCGGGTGAAGGACTGGTCGATCTTGATAATGTCGACCGGGAAGCGGTTGAGATAGCTCAGCGACGAGTAGCCGGTACCGAAATCGTCAAGAGCAATGCGGCAGCCGAAACGGCGAAGTTCCGTCACGATCATGCGGATCTGCGGGTTGTCGTGCATCAGTACGGCTTCAGTGATTTCGACGACGATACGATCCGGCAGGATGCCATGGCGGCCGAGGATAGCGGCAAGGCGGGCAGCGAGCGCCGGCTCGAACTGCAGCGGTGAGAAATTGATCGCGAGATAGGTGTCCTGCATGCCGGGCAGGCGGGAGATCTTCGCCAGATTGGCGATCGCCTTTTCCATGATGACATTGCCGACGCGGACGATCTTGGCGGTTTCTTCGGCCACGCTGATGATCTCGGCCGGCGGCATGAGACCCTTCTGGGGGTGGTTGAGGCGCATCAGCGCTTCGAAGCCGGCGATGCCGCGGCCGTTCAGGTTGACGATCGGCTGGAGATAGGCCTCGAACCAGTCGTCGGCGAGGCCGGCTTCGATATGGGCTTCGATCTCGGCGCGGCGGCGGGCGTGATCGAGCATGCCGCTATCGAAGATCTGCGCGCCATTCTTGCCGTCACGCTTCTTGGCGTACATGGCCATGTCGGACTTCTGCAGCAGTTCGGCAGCGGTCGCGGCGTGGTGAGGATAGATAGCGATGCCGACAGAGGCGCTCAGATGCATATCCGGGCCGAACGGCGTCTCGAAGATCGAAGCGATCTGGTCGCACATGGCGCGGGCGCGCTTTTCGGCATTCTTGGCCGGCAGCAGGATCGCGAATTCATCGCCGCCGAGACGGGCCGCTTCATCGGAGGGGGCAAGCAGGGTCTTCAGCCGCTCCACGAGCTCGATCAGGGCAGCATCACCGGCAGCATGGCCCATATTGTCGTTGATCCACTTGAAACGGTCGAGGTCGACGAAGAGGCAGGCGAGTTCCTGATCGGCGGCATCGGCGGCAGCAATCTTGCTGTCGAGCACGGCTTCGAAGCCCTGGCGGTTCAAGAGACCGGTCAGATGGTCTGATATCGCCTGGCGATGGTTGCGGTCTTCGGAGGCCTTGAGTTCCGTCACGTCGGTCATGACGGAGAGCGACTGACCTTCCTGTCCCTGGGTCGTGAGCGCCGATTCCATGATGAGGACGTCCATGATGCGGCCGTCCATGCAGACGAACTTGACGGTGACGTCGCCGGTGCCGTTTTCACGCTGGCTCTTGCGCTTGATGAACTTGTCGCGGGTGAAGGGGGTAACGAGATCGCAGAAATTCCGGCCGATGAGCGCGGCGCGATGGTAGCCGGTCGCAAACAGCCAGTAGTCGCTGACGGCGGTGATGCGGTCTTCCTCGTCGAGGGAGAAGAGCATGGCGGGCGTCAGGTTGTAGATGTCGGTGGTGCGGCGATGCGCGAGTTTCAGCTCGGTTTCCTCGTTTTCGAGCTTCGTCTGCATTTCGTTGAAGCTCTGGGCGAGCCGACCCATCTCGTCGTTCGATTGCCAATCGACATGGTGGCGGGAGCCGAGCTGACGTGTCGCCTCGATGGCGGCCGTCAGGCGCATCAGAGGCTGAATGACGAAGATGCGGTTGCCGATGAGAGCGGTCGCGAAAACGGCCAGCACCGCGAAAATGAAGATCGAGATGAAGACGACTTCCTCCTGCTTCAGGCCGGAGAACAGGCCGAGTGCCGGATAGAAGACGGAAATGCTGCCGAGGTTCTTCGGCCCATCGACGGTGTTGTAGATGATGGCTCGGGAAACCTGAACCAGCTTGCCATCGAAGGATCTCGGAATGGTCGACTGGCTCACATCGAGCTCGCCGGACTGGTCGCGGACTTCCACCTTGACGATGGCGCCCTGCGAAACGACCGTCGCGCTGATCTGGGTCACGCTATCGGCATCGAGATCCCAAAGCGGCTTGGCGAGCGCCTGAGCGTTGGCCACAAGAAGAACGGAGATATGGTCGCGTATTTCCTTGTCGGCGCGCTCAGAGGAAAGGAAAAGAAAAAGAACAAAGAGGGGAGCTACAAAAACAAGCAGCGCGCCGCAAACAATCGTAAAAAATCTGTTCTCAACGGAATTATTCATGGTTCCGTTTGCTCCACGGGGTCAAAATATTCTGCGGTCGCGCAGCAGGGCGGGACTTCGCAACCGGCCGGAGCATGCTTCCATGAATGTGTTAAATGTTGCTGAAATGGGCCTTTTTCGGCAATGAAAAAGCCCGCCTTCCTCACGGAAAACGGGCCTTATGCTTTACAAATTGGTAGAAGCGATCAGGCTTCTGCTTCGCCTTCGCCAGCAGCTTCGTCGATGCCGCCAGCCGGAGCAATGATCGTCGCGATGGTGAAGTCGCGATCGGTGATGACCGGCGTTACACCCTTCGGCAGGGTGACTTCCGAAATATGAATGCTATCGCCGATCTTGTGACCGGAAAGGTCGACCGTGAAGAATTCCGGGATCGCGTCAGCCGGGCAGTGAACTTCGACTTCGTGACGAACGATGTTCAGAACGCCGCCGACCTTGAGGCCCGGGGACTTTTCTTCGTTGACGAAGTGAACCGGGATTTCAACGGTAACCTGGGTGTTGCCAGATACGCGCAGGAAATCGACGTGCATCGTGAAGTCGCGGACCGGATCGAGCTGGTAGTCCTTCGGCAGAACCTTGTACTTCTTGCCGTCGACGTCGATGGTCGCAACGGTGGTCATGAAACCACCGGCATGAATGCGCTTCGTCACCTCATTGGTGTTGATAGCGATAGAAACTGGGGCCTGCTTGTCACCATAGATGACAGCGGGAATAAAGCCGTTGCGGCGGAGTTCACGGGCGGACCCCTTACCAACCCGTTCGCGCGCCTCGGCCTTGAGCTCGTAAGTTTCGTGGCTCATGGCTAGTCCTTTCGAGGTTATTTGGAGAGCCCGCGGCGGGCTTGAAGCCTTGTGCCATCGGACCAGAGGCGGGCAAGCCCAACCTCATCCGCGTTGCCTCCAAGGGTGTCTACGCGGACGCGTGGCCTATAATATAAGTGTCATGCAAACGCAAGCGGTGACAGGCCCTGTCGAGAGGACCGATGCCTTTGGCCGTATCCGCTGATCGCGCCTCATTGGTAATACACCCGAAAGATCGCGGAATACAATCCTTGGTATTTTGCAAGTAGTTCCAAAAACCGCTGATAAGCCTTCGTTGTTTGGGCGTTAATCACAAAGTCGAACAGAAGGTTCCACTTTACCTGGAAAGGCGCCGGATTATCCCTTCTTTAACGCGGCAAGACCGATGTCAGTCTTGAAAAGAATGGGTTTTCTCATGTTTGCGATCGTATCCTGCCTGACATACCAACATGACTTTACGCTGGTTCTGGTAGCTGCCGTCCTATGCCTTGTGTCCAATCTCGGAACGATCCTGTTCCTGAGAAGTGCGGGCAGGTCAAAAGGCGCGCCGCGCTGGATATGGCTTTCCGTTGCGGGGGCGGCAGGCGGCTTCGGCATCTGGTCGACGCATTTCGTCGCGATGCTCGCCTATGATCCGGGCATCGTCGTCGGCTACGATCGCGACCTGACACTTATTTCGCTTGGTGCGGCTTTTGCGTCTACCTTTGTGGCCGGCCTTGCCGCCGTGTCACTTGCGGGTTCTCAAGCCAACATTGCCGCAGGCCTGGTTTTCGGTGTCGGCGTTGCAGCGATGCATTTCGTCGGCATGGCCGGTCTGCAGGTTCCGGGCACCGTCGTCTGGGATAAGCATCTCGTTATCGCTGCCCTGATCATATCGGTTGCCATGGCGACCTGGGGATTCACGCTCACAAAGAACTGGAAAGGTTCGAACTGGCGCATTCTTACTGCGGCGTCTGCATTGTCGCTCGGCATCGTGCTGATGCATTTCACCGCAATGGGCGCGTTGTCGTTTATCGAAGGGGGCGCGAACGCGATCGAGCCTCAGGCGCTTTCGAAGCCATTCCTTCTCGTGACCATTCTCGTCGTGTCGATCTCGATGCTCGCATCGGGCATTTCGGCATCGATCATCGCGTTCCAGGCGGCCAAGCAGGCGAATGCGAGCGAAACCAAGTTTGAGCTGCTTTTGCAGGGCGTGACGGATTACGCAATCTATATGCTCGATCCCTCAGGTATCGTGACGAACTGGAATGCGGGAGCCGAACGCGCGAAGGGCTATAGCGCCGCGGAAATCGTCGGCCAGAATTTCACACGGTTTTACTCTGCCGAGGATCAGCAGAAGGGCCTTCCGCAGCGAGCTCTCGAATCCGCTCTCGCCGACGGCAGGTTTGAGGCCGAAGGGCTGCGTTTTCGCAAGGACGGCTCCTCTTTTTGGGCGCATGTGGTTATCCAACCCGTGTATGACGATGGCCACCATCTCATCGGATACGCGAAGATTACCCGCGACATCACACAGGCAAAGATCGACGGGGATCGCATCAAGGAAGTATCGAGGAACCTCGACCTCGCTCTGGAGAACATGAGCCAGGGCATCTCCATGTTTGACGGCAATGAGCGGCTTATCCTCGCAAACGCCCGATACAGTCAGCTCTTCGGGTTCCCGCAGGACTTCATTCGCCCAGGCCTTGCCTATTCCGAGATCGTTCGCAACGGCTATCAGATCGTCTTCGGTGATGGCGATGCCGCAAATTCACGGGCGATCGATCACTATCGCAGGCATATGGCGACCATGCGCTCCGGCCAGAAGACCCTGGTGCATCAGACGACGAGCGGTCGGTCAATTCTTGCGACGTTCAATGTTCTGGCGGATGGTGGCTGGGTCACGACATTCGAAGACATCACCGAACGGCTGGCGCGCGAAGAGAAAATCGCGTTCATGGCCAAGCACGATGCTTTGACTGGTCTGCCGAACCGTCCGACCTTCAATGACTATCTCTCGCATCAGCTGGCGATTGCCAAACGACTGTCAAGCAAGGTCGCGGTCATCGGTATCGATCTGGATAAATTCAAAGAAATCAATGACCAGATGGGCCATGTCGCGGGCGATTTCGTGTTGAGCACATTGGCCGTACGGTTGAACGGCATCCTGCGTGACGAGGAACTCGTTGCCCGGCTTGGGGGCGATGAGTTCGCGGCGGTGAAGCGCTTCAGCGACAGGGCCGAGCTTGACGACTTCGTTGCGAGGCTGGAAGCCACACTCATGGAGAAGATGGATTTCGAGGGGCATCAGATCGTCCCCGGCGCGAGCGTGGGTGTCGCACTTTACCCCGAGGCTGGCGAAAAGGCCGAAACGCTTCTCGCAAATGCGGATTTGGCCATGTATCGCGCAAAACACGAGGTCGGGCGCAACGTCTGCTTCTATGAAGAGTCCATGGATGAAGCGTCGCGGGAAAGGAGAAAGCTGGCTCGCGACCTTTGGGTCGCGATCGAGCGCGACCAGATGTATCTTCACTATCAGGTTCAGAAGTCGGTGGCGACCGGCAAGACGACCGGCTACGAAGTGCTGCTCAGATGGAACCATCCTGAACGCGGAAATATCCCGCCCGTCGATTTCATTCCGATAGCCGAGGAATGCGGTGCGATCGTGCCCATCGGAGAATGGGTACTTCGCGAGGCATGCAGGGAAGCGGTCAGCTGGAAGGACGACATCAAGATCGCCGTCAATATTTCGCCCATCCAGATCGCCCATGCAAACATCGCCGAGCTGGTCCGTTCCGTCCTCCAGGAAACCGGCCTGCCAGCATCGCGGCTAGAGCTTGAAATAACCGAGTCATCGATCATCGTCGACAAGGCCAAGGCGCTGGTTGCGATGCGGGCGCTGAAGCAGCAGGGCGTTGCGATCGCTATCGACGATTTTGGAACAGGCTATTCATCGCTCGAGACCCTTCGCTCGTTCCCCTTCGACAAGATCAAGCTGGACCGAAGCTTCATGAATGAAGTCGAGACCAGTCATGAGGCAAAAGCGGTCATTCGGTCCATTCTGGCGCTGGGACGCGGCCTGTCGATCCCCGTGCTTGCCGAGGGCGTCGAAACCCTGAGCCAGCTCGAACTGTTGACTTCCGAAGGCTGCGACGAGGCCCAGGGCTACTATTTCGGTCGTCCTGCGCGAATGGAACAACAATCGGTTACGCTCAATACTGCAGCCTGACGCCGAGCGAGATCAGGATCGAGAGCGCGCGGGTGAGGCAATATCCGGCAGGGTAGTTTATTCCCTCAGCCGTGATCGCAAAATAACATTTGTCCAAACGTGGCGGGTTGACACCGGAAGATATCCGATCTTCCTATGGCCGCGTTCAAAGCGGCTGAGGAGAGTGCGGATGCGTCTGAAACTTGTCACGACAACGAGCCTAGTTGCCCTATCGCTGTTCGGGGCAGCGCATGGTGCCGAGATCAATCAGGATGGAGCGAACAAGCTTCGTGACAGCCTGACGAGAATATTGCCTGACGATTTTGCAAAGAGCGGTTTTGTAACCGTCAACCCGGCGGGCAACCGCTATGAGGTCATTTATGACCTCGCCAAACTGCTTTCGAAAGTGGACCCGGCCAAGGTTGTCGTGAACGGACTGACGCCCTGGTCGGTTTTTGCCACGCCGCTCGACAACGGATTCTGGAACCTCGAAGGTACCAACAGCTTCAACATCTCCGGCAACTTAAAGGGGCCGGACGACAAGGCCACGGATTTCACCTATTCCATCGCCTCGATGGTCTATAACGGCGTCTTCGATCCGGCGATTGCCTATCTGCGTTCCGGCGATTTCAAAGCCAGCAACATCAGGCTCACCTCGAAGTCCGATACCGACCAGGTCGATGCGAGCTTCGCCGGCATGGACTACCGGCTCGATTCGACCGATAGCGCCAGCGGCAACGGTCGCCTCGATTTCAAGGCGAATGGTTCGCTGTCCGCGCTGTCTGAGACGGTCACCAGCCCGCAGATGCCGCCGGTCAACATCAAGGCGGATTCGATCGACTTCAACGCCAACGTGGCGAGCCTGCCGGCGAAGGAAATCCGCGATATTGTCTTCTTCATCCTGGATCATGTGGATGAGAAGGAACTGAGCAAGGAAGACGGCGAGAAGCTGAAGTCGGTCCTCAAGGCTTCCTTCCCACTGTTCTCCTCCGTCGACGAAACGATTACGGTGAACAATCTGGCGGTGGCCACGGTTGCTGGAAACGGTGGCGCCAAGGCATTCGGCTACAATTTCTCCATCGACGGGCCGAGCGACGCTGTCCGGTTTGCCTTCGGCGTGAATGCCCAGGACGTGACGCTCGATAGCGCTGTGGTGCCGGCGGCCTACCATGGCTTCCTGCCGAAGAGCCTCGATATGCAGATCGCCGTTCCAGACATGGATTTCGCCGCTTTCAGCGACGAGTTCATGAAGATCGATTTCTCGACCAGTGGCAATTCGGAGGAAAGCGGCAGGCAGGCAGCCGAGAAGCTTTTCCATGATGGTGTCGTCGTGGTGGATCTGCCGAAGTTTACTGCGGTCTCCGACGTCTACGATATCGACGTCACCGGCAAGCTGCAGGGCCGTGTCGATACGCAGAAGGACTATTCGGTCCAGGCCTCGGTCCTGGCGCGGGATCTCGACAAGTCGATCGCCGCCATCCAGGAGCTTGCCAAGAGCGACCCCAACCTCCAGCAGGTCTCCTTCGGCATGATGATGGCCAAAGGTTTCGCCAAGACCGATCCGGATGGCCGCTCGCGCTGGGATATCAGCGTCGCCGGCGACGGCTCCGTTGCGATCAACGGCCAGCAGATCAAGGGACCGGATGCCGAGGAGCCGGATCAGGATCAAGATCAGGGGCTGGAGCCAGACCAGGAGCAGGAACCGGATCAGGGTCAGGAACCAGATCAAGGGCAGGACCCGGCGCCTCCGAAGCAGCCTTGAGTTTTCTCAGTGGCGATCAAAGATAAAGGAAGCCGGCCTCGTGCCGGCTTTTTTCTTCCCGCCAGACGGCTCTATTAGGGTTTGTTTTTCAAGAGCTTTTATCGATGCCGCGTGCTTGACATCGAGCGTCATGTTCCGCCATGCGCGCAACTTCAGCGGATGGGGATATTTCGCAGATGCGTCTAAAAATTGTTGCGGTAACGAGCTTTTTATTGCTCTCCGCAATCAGTGCGGCCCAAGGGATGGAGATGCGGCAGAAAGATGCCGACGATTTCCGCGCCGTCCTTTTCAGTTCTAAATCGAAAGAGCCGGTCGAATGCCGGCTCTTTTAGTCGAAGAGGCTGGAGACGGACTCTTCCTGGGCCGTGCGGCTGATGGCTTCGCCGATCAGCGGCGCTGTTGTCACGACGCGGATGTTGTGGGCCGAGAGGACGGCCGTCGTCGGCTGGATCGAATCCGTGATCACAAGCTCGCGCAGCTTCGAGGAGGTGACGCGGGTAACCGCGCCGCCGGAGAGGACGCCATGGGTGATATAGGCGGTGACGCTGGAGGCGCCCTTGGCAAGCATCGCGTCGGCCGCATTGCAGAGCGTGCCCCCGGAATCGACGATGTCGTCGATCAGCAGGCAGTCCTTGCCGGTAATGTCGCCAATGATGTTCATGACTTCGGATTCACCCGGCCGATCGCGACGCTTGTCGACGATGGCCAGAAGACAGTCCAGCCGTTTGGCGAGCGCGCGGGCACGCACCACGCCTCCGACGTCAGGCGAGACGACCATGACGTTGCTGAGGTCATAATGGCTCTTGATGTCGCGCGTCAGCACGGGCAGGGCAAAGAGGTTGTCGGTCGGAATATCGAAGAAGCCCTGGATCTGCCCGGCATGGAGATCGAGCGTCATGACGCGGTCGGCGCCGGCTTCGGTAATGAGGTTTGCAACCAGCTTGGCAGAGATCGGCGTGCGACCGGAGGCACGGCGGTCCTGGCGGGCATAACCGAAATAGGGAAGCACGGCAGTAATGCGGCGGGCTGACGAACGACGCATAGCGTCGATCATGATCAGCAATTCCATCAGGTGGTCATTGGCGGGAAAGGCGGTCGGCTGCACGAGGAAAACGTCCTCACCGCGCACGTTTTCCTGGATTTCCACGAAGATTTCCTGATCGGCAAACCTTCGGACGCTGGCTTTCCCTAAGGGAACATTGAGATAGTTGCAGATCGCTTCGGCGAGTTGCCGGTTCGAATTGCCTGCGAAAACCTTCATCTTGGTCCGCCTGTTATGCGCTGATAGCCGCGCTTTTTAGCCAGCTTCCCGGTGAATGCAAGGGCTAAGGCGTCACATACGTTTATATTTATAAAAAGCTTGTGACTAACCGCCCTGGCTTTGTCGCCAGGATGTGAACTCGGTGATCGTCTTTGAGGCAATCTGCTGCATCACGGAGGCGGGTACGCCGGCCCAGGGATCGGTCGCCGCCGTCGGCACGCTTTCCTGTCCCTGAATGCGGTGCAGGCGGGCGCCGGCATTGTCAAGCACGTCCCAGACATAGACCACGGTGACCTTGCCCTCGTCACTGAAAGCGGAGAGGTAACCCTTCAGAATATAGTCGCTGCTGGTGTCGTTGGAGCTCTTGATGGCAAGTCCGTGCGCGCGGGCCTCCGCGCCCAGTTGACGGGACAGCGGGGTGACCGCCTGTACTGGCGCGCCGATGATCGGCAGGAAACGCACGGTATTGCCGCGTATCGAGGTCGATGAGGAAACCGTGGGATCAAGCGCTGCTGTCTGCGTCGGCTGCTGCGGCGCCGGTGGCTCAGCGGCGGAGGAGGGCGGTGCGAGTGACTGGCCCTCGATCGGTCCGGACGCGCCCGGCGAGGAGCCGTTGCGGGAAAGCGCATCGGCCTGGGCCTGCATCGTCGTCGGCGGAGCGCCATTGCCGGGACGGTAGGCCTGTGCCGGATAGTTCGGCTGGGTCGGGTAGGTCTGCTGGCTGTAGGCGGGCGTATAGCCGTTTTGACGAGGTGTCGCCGGGAAGGTCCGTTGTGATGCTCCTGCCATGCGCTCGGCTTCGCTCTGCGTCACCGGTGTGGATGAGCGCTGACCCATCGAGGAGTCGCCGATTTCCATCGGCGGCGTCAGCGTCAATGCATCGGTCGTGTTGCAAGCAGAAAGCAAGGCAAGACAGATCAGGAGCGTGGGCGCAGTCGCAACTCGCGTCATCCCTCGGTTCGTCCTTCCCACATTCGCATCAGCCCCGTGCGAATTTATGCGGGTAGGGGGACCTGTCTGTCAATTCTGGATTCTTGCCGGTGATTGCAGAGACTTAGAGACCGATGAAATCCAGCTGATGTCGTGAGAGCGCTCGCGGTGCTTCACCTGTCGTGAGATAGGTCTGGCCGAGCGTCATGGCGGTTCCGGTATCGGAATCGGCAATGATCATATGCACGAAGAGCGACATGTTCGGTTCTATCGGCTGCGGGTTGCCGGCATGGAACATCTGGTGCTCCATCCAGGACGGCGAGAAACGCGCCCCGAGCGAATAGCCGCAAGCATTCAGGCGATGGCGGGCAAGGCCGCGCTCGTCCATGATCCTGGCATGCATATCGAAGACGTCGCCGAAACTATGGCCGGGCCTCAGCACGGTCTCGATCGCCTGGATGGTTTCGAGGCAGGCATTGTAGAGCTCGCGGTGGCGGTGCGTCGGCTCGCCGATCACGATCGTGCGCATCATGGCGGCATGATAGTGTGCGTAAGCACCGGCCCATTCGAGGGTGAGCTGATCATTGGCGTCGAGCTTGCGACGGCCGGCCTTGTAGCGGCAGAGCAGGGCATCAGCACCGGAGCCGATGATGAACTCGTTGGCCGGGTAGTCGCCGCCGCCGGAGAAGATGGCACCCTGCATGGCCGCGAGAATATCGGATTCATCGGCACCCGGTTTCGCTATTCGGACGGCGGCATCAAGCGCGTCGTCTGCCAGCGCGGCGGCATGCTCGACATAGGCGACCTCGGTCGGGCTCTTGATGAGGCGCAGGCGGCTGACGAGGTAGGAGGCATCGCTGATCTGGCCGAAGGTCGTCAGTTGCGCATCGAGCATCCGGGCGACACGGCCGGTCATGCCATGCGTGTCGTATTCGATGCCGATGCGGGCACCGAGCAGATCCATTTCGACGAGCAGGTTCTTCAGATCCATCGTCGGGTCGGCGTTGACGCGGTCAACCCAGACGTGGATGTCCTCGATAACGGAGGTGTGCCGGGCCTGACGCAGATCGGCTGAGCGGGTGAGGAGCGCCATGGTGCCGTCAGCCTTGACCACGAGCGTCTGGAAGAAGCAGTAGCCGAAGGTGTCGTAGCCGGTCAGCCAGTACATGCTTTCCTGCGCAAAAAGCAGCAGGGCGTCGAGCTTCTCTTCCTTCATCTTGTCGGTAAGGCGGGCAAGCCGGCTTGCGAATTCTGCCCGTTCGAAATGAAGTGCCATGCTGCTTACATCTCCCTGATGCTGATCGCCGAAATCTGGCGGCCGTAATCCGGCTCCTTTTTATGTGTGGTCCGGCGGTAGGAAAAAAAGCGCTCGCTGTCCGGATAGGTGCAAAGGCCGAGACTTTCAGCGCGCACGCCTGCTTTTTTAAGCCGTTCGACAGTCAGTCCCGGCAGATCGAACATGGCGTGCCCCGATGTCGGGGAGGGGATGAAATAGCGTTCGTAGGCCGGATCGTAGGCGAGGAAGCGCTCGACGAATTCCGGGCCGACTTCATAACTTGCCTGGCTGATGGAGGGGCCGAGGCAGGCGACGATATTGCCCCTGTCAGCACCAAGGGCTTCCATGGCATCGATGGTGTTTTCAAGCACGCCGGTCAGCGCACCCTTCCAGCCGGCATGGGCCGCACCGATCACGCGGTTTTCCGGGTCGGCGAAGAGGATCGGTCCGCAATCGGCGGCGAGAACGCCGAGTACGATGCCCGGCGTTGCGGTGACCATCGCGTCCGCCGGCGGCCGCGCGCCATCATAATCAAGCCCGACGGTGACGACATCAGGGGAGTGGACTTGATGGACGGTCGCCAGCCGCTCAAGCGGCAGATCGAACCAGGCGGCGACGCGCCTGCGATTTTCCTGCACGTTTTCGCGCTCGTCATGCGAGCCGAGGCCGACATTCAGGCCGCGATAGATGCCTTGCGAAACGCCACCGGCGCGGGTGAAATAGCCGTGGTCGATAGCGCCGCCGGCCGCGTCGTTCAGCAGCGCGCTTTCGATCGGTGCGGGAGAGGCCGCGTCTGTCATCTGATATTCCGGTTTTTTTGGAGAGGGATCGACGTCATCCTGGCCGGATCTCGTCCGGCGAAGCGTTGTCATTTTGCGGCAGATGTTGGCGAGCGTAAGGCTATCTGTCAATCCACCGGACGGAACGGCATCAGGTCGATCGCCGGATAGGAGACGGCGAGCACCTTGAAGAGTTCGCCCATCCGGCCTTCGCCTGCACCGGCGAGCCGATCGACGGCGCTCTGGATGATCTGCTGCGTGTGCGGCTCCCTGTCGCGGCCAAGGGCTGCGGCACGCTCCAGAATGCCGAGACCGGTCAGGAAGTCACCCTGATGCAACGCGCCATTGATGTGGACGCCGTCAGCCGCTGCCGTTTCCGCAAGCTGCTGGAAATCGACATGGCTCGTCAGGTCCGCTTCGCCTGGATGGGCAAGCGGCGGATCGAACTCGTGCATGCGCACAGCCTGCAGCGTGTCGCCAAAACCGGTGACGAGGTGTCCGTAGTCGATTGCGAGCGCCGTACCGCCGAAGGCCCGCAACCTCTCGCAGATGGCACTCATGACTGCCTGACGCGCAGGCGAGATCTCGAACAACGTGCCAACAGGCACGTTCTGCGTAGGCTCCGGCAGCAGTGCCGGATCGATGCCAGCGACACCCGCCGCAAAGGTCAGTTCCGCATCTGCATCGAGGCCCACCATGCGTTCGCGAAAACCGGTCTGCGTGCGCACGAACTGGCGGATCGGGATCGCGTCGAAGAGTTCGTTGGCAACGATCAGAGTGAAGCCCGATGGCACTTCGTCGAAGCCGGCATGCCAGCTGATCTTGCCTTCACAGGCTTCGAGCGTCTGGCTCTGGACATCACGAAGGCGTTCGCTGGTCTCGACGAGATGGATCGTCATGTTGTCGAAGAGCGGCGGGGCGATGCGCGAAATCACGCGCAGCATGTCGGCCATCATCGTGCCGCGGCCGGGGCCGATCTCGACGAGGCGAACGCCGGCAGGCGTTCCGTGCCGCTGCCAGGCATGGACGACGAAGACGCCGATCATTTCGCCGAAGAGCTGGCTGACCTCGGGTGCAGTGACGAAATCGCCTGAACGGCCGAAGGGCTCGCGGGTGCGGTAATAGCCGTGTTCGGGATCGGCAAGGCACAGCGAGAAATAGTCGGTGACGCTGATCGGCCCGTTTGCCTGGATGATCGTCTTGATCTTTTCGCTTAATGCGGTGGTCATAGCGGTCGTCCCGGTGGCTTCAGTGCTGCAGGGCAGCAGCCTGACGGCGGGCGCGGAAGATCGCCCAAAGGCCGAGCAGGATCATGGGGAAGGACAGAACCATGCCCATCGTCAACCAGCGGGTACCGAGCAGGTAGCCAAGCTGCGCATCCGGCTCGCGGAAGAATTCCACGAAGATGCGCGACAGCGCGTAACCGCAGACGAAGACGCCGGTGATGAGGCCCGGGCTCTTCAGCGCCTTGGCGCCGTACACGAGGGCGGCAAGGACGAGCAGCAGGACGATGCCTTCGAGGCCGGCTTCATAGAGCTGGCTCGGATGGCGGGCGAAGGGGCCTCCAGTCGGGAAGACGACTGCCCAGGGCACATCCGTCAGCCGGCCCCAGAGCTCGCCGTTGATGAAGTTGGCGATACGGCCGAAGAACAGGCCGCAGGGCACGACCGTCGCGACGATATCGAAGAGGTTCCAGATCGGGACGCGGTTGCGATGCGCAAAGAGGATCATGGCGATCGTCGTGCCGGCCAGGCCGCCATGGAAGGACATGCCGCCATTCCAGATCTGCACGGCGCGGATCGGGTTTTCGATAATGGCGCCGAGATCGTAGAAGAGGATGTAGCCGATGCGGCCGCCGAGAACGATGCCGAGGGCTGCCCAGACGATGAAGTCGTCGAGCTGCGTCCTTGATATGGGCGAGGTATTGTTCGGCCAGAGTGCATCGTTTGCAGCAATGCGGCGGGCATAGGCCCAGCCGAGCAGGATGCCGGCGACATAGGCCAGGCCATACCAATGAATCGCCAGCGGGCCGATCGAAAAAGCGATCGGGTCGATATTCGGGAAAGGCATTATAGCAAGAAGATCAGCAGCTATCGGCAAGGTTTTCCCACCCGTTGAGATGCGCGGAACATGGCGCCGCGATCTTTGGCGGTCAAGTGCATTGTTCGTCACGGCCCCGTGCGCAAGGGCTTATCCCGTGCAAAGCGCTTGCATCCTTAACGGCGAAGCCCTACCTCAATTTCAGTGGCCGCAAGGCCTGATATTCACGTCGTGCGAAGGGAGAAATACGCCATGACGACCGGAACGAACCGCATCATGGATGAATTCGCCAAGCTGATGACCGATGCCGCGGGTGCTGCGCAGGGCGTGCGCAAGGAGGTCGAGACCGCCTTCAACGCTCATGCCGAGCGCTGGCTGAACAGCATGGACGTCGTCAAGCGCGAAGAGTTCGAAGCCGTGCGCGAAATGGCCATCAAGGCCCGTGACGAAAACGAGGCGCTCGCCGCTCGCGTTGCCGCGCTCGAAGCCAAGCTTGCCGCAAAGGGCAAGTGATATCAGCTTAAAGAAGATGCTGTATAAGGTGCGGCGTGGCTCATATGTAACATGCCGCATCCTGGAGAAAAAAATCGGGTGTGATTTTTCACCTGTGGAAACTGCCAAAAAAGCCAATGGGCAGAGTCTTTTACCTCCCCCGCTGAATCTGATTCCATAAGTGCTTTCCACAGCAGGTCCGGCCAAATTTCCATGAAGGGGGCTGGCAGGCCGTGAGGGGCATTATAGACTGATTTTACATGATGATTCGAAGCGAATTGGTAAGCTCCAGGCAGGTTCAGTGCGTTAGTCTGGCAGCGGTTCAGCGATCATCCCAAGTGATGGTTTCCGGTATTGCGTGTGTCTTGTTTTGTGTTCGTTCACGAAGTTAGGCCGCATTCATTCCGGTCAAGAAGGTGCTGCATGAGCCTTATGGAATTGGAAGTCGAACGCCAGTCGAACCCGGTCGACATGATCGAGTACGTGGCTTCAAACAATGACTGGGCCTTCGAGCGCTCCGGCGAAGACGAGATCGCGATGACGGTCGAGGGGCGCTGGACCGACTATCACGTCTCCTTCTCATGGATGGAGGAATTCGAAGCGCTGCATCTCGGCTGCGCCTTCGACATCAAGGTTCCCGAAATCAGGGTCAACGAGGTGGTGAAGCTGCTCTCGGCGATCAACGGCCAGGTGCTGATGGGTCACTTCGACCTGTGGCGACAGGAAGATGTCGTCATCTTCCGCCAGTCGCTGCTGCTTGCCGGCGGTGCTGAGCCCACCAACCGTCAGGTCGAGGTGCTGCTTTCCAGCGCGCTCGATACCTGCGAAGCCTATTATCAGGCCTTCCAGTTCGTCGTATGGTCCGGTATGGAAGCCAACAAGGCGATGGAAGTGGTCCTCTTTGAAACCGTCGGCGAGGCATAACATGCCTGTGACCACCTTTTCCGCGGCAAATCCGGTGGTTCTCATCGGAGCCGGCAATATGGGCGGAGCCATGCTCTCCGGCTGGCTGAAGAGCGGAGTTCCGGGCTCTGCCGTGGTCGTGGTCGATCCCGGCCCGTCGCCGGCGATGCTTTCCACTATTGCCGATGCGGGGGCCTCCCATGTCACCACCGCTCCTGCCGGTCTCGAGGCCGGGGTACTGTTCCTTGCCGTGAAGCCGCAGGTGATGGAGGCGGTGCTTCCGGCGGTGAAAAGCTTGGTGGGGCCGCAGACGGTGGTGGTTTCGGTCGCTGCAGGCAAGACGCTTGCCTTCCTCGAAAAGCATCTCGGAGAGGCTGCCATGGTGCGCGCCATGCCGAACACGCCTGCCATGATCGGGCGCGGTGTGACCGGTGCTTTCGCCAATGAGCGCGTCAGTACCGAACAGCGTGATGGCGTCAACGCTCTTCTTGGTGTGTCCGGTCCTGTCGAATGGGTGCCTACCGAATCCGATATCGATTCGGTGACGGCGCTCTCAGGCAGCGGACCGGCCTATGTGTTTTATCTCGTCGAGTGTATGGCAGAAGCAGGTCGTAAACTTGGCCTGCAGGCGGACCTTGCCATGCGTCTTGCGCGGGAAACTGTCGCGGGGGCTGGTGAGCTGCTGCACCAGTCCCCCGACGACGCTGCGCGCCTGCGCCAGAATGTGACTTCTCCTGGTGGTACGACCGCGGCTGCCCTTTCCGTGCTGATGGCCGAAGACGCCATGCAGCCGCTGTTCGACAAGGCGCTCGCGGCTGCCCGCAAGCGCGCCGAAGAGCTCGCCGGCTGAGAAAGACTGTTATGGCTGAAGAGATCACTTTTGCCGATTTCGAGCGTGTGGATATCCGTGTCGGCACGATCATCGAAGCAAATCCCTTTCCGGAAGCCAGAAAGCCGGCGATCAAGCTTCTGATCGATTTCGGCTCCGAGATAGGCGTCAAGAAATCCTCGGCGCAGATCACGGTGCACTATTCGCCGGAGCGGCTTGTCGGGCGACAGGTGCTCGCAGTCGTCAACTTTCCGCCGCGCCAGATCGGGCCGTTCCGCTCGGAAGTGCTGACGCTCGGTTTTGCCGATGAGGCGGGCGATATCGTGCTTGCCGCGGTCGAGCGGCCGGTGCCAAACGGCCAGAGGCTGATGTAGGCCGCTAAGGTTGCCGATCGCAGACAGATGCCCAGGGATGGGCTTCAGTGAATGTCGCGCGAGAGCGGATCGCTCAATGTGAAATCAGTAAAGACGGCCTCGAAGCCGGCGCGTTGCGGCGAACAGAAGACGGGGCCGACCAGCACCTCTTCGAAAGCCGGATCGAACCAGGCGAGGCGAGCCATGCGCCATTCGTCCATCGTATCCGTGCTGTACTGGATGAACAGGGCATCGCCATTGCGGGTGGCGCGGACCGAGATGGCATCAAAGTCATGGCCGATGCGGAAGGCCGACCAGTCGGAATTGCCATTGGTGACCACGACGCTGAAATGCCTGGCCCCATCGGTATATTCGATGCCGCATTTCACCCAGTGCTTCTCATCGGCGCGGATCATCAGTCCGGCCTGATCGTAGAGCGCCTCATAACTGCCGGAGAAGGTGACTTCGGCGGTGAAGTCGCCCTTTCGGCTTTCGTGCAGGAAGTGGCCATCGTCGTGGTGGAAGCCGTAGTAGGTGCCCTGCCAGAAATCGGCCTTCTCGCCGGAGCGGACGTGAAGGGCGCCGTCGCGTTCCTCGAAGAAGGGCGGCGCGTTCAGCCAGGTCATATGTTTCATGCTCAGATCTCCCGCAGGAACGGATTGCTCCGCCGTTCGTCGCCGATGCGGCTGCCGGGGCCGTGGCCGCAAATGAAGCCGACTTCGTCGCCGAGCGGCAGTACCTTGTCTCTGATGGAATCGAGAAGCTGGCGATGATTGCCGCCCGGCAGATCGGTTCGGCCGATCGAGCCGTTGAAGAGCACGTCACCGAGATGGGCGAAGTTCTGGGCGCGGTTGAAATAGATGACGTGGCCCGGCGCATGGCCGGGTGTGTGATAGACCTCGAACTCGTGGGAGCCGAAGGAGATCTTGTCGCCGTCCTTGAGCCAGCGGTCAGGCGTGACGTTCTGCAGGCCCTGTATCCCATACTTCTCAGCCTGGGTCTCGATGCGTTGCAGGAGCGGCAGGTCGTCCTCATGCGGGCCGACGATATCGACGCCGAGCTTTTCCTTCAGCTCCCTGGCGCCGCCGGCATGATCGAGATGGCCATGCGTCAGCCAGATTTCCTTGATTTTGAGGCCATGCTCTTCGATCACGCCCGCAATGACCGACACGTCGCCGCCGGGATCGACGACCACGCCTTCCTTCGTGTCGGGGTCGAAGAGAATGGTGCAGTTCTGCTGGAAGGGTGTCACCGGAATGATGCCGGCCTGGAGCATGCCCATGAATGCCTCACTTCGCGTCTTTCAATACCTGTCTCTATAGGCGCAAATACACTCGAAGGCAGCCGGAATTTTTGGCCGGCTCACGCGGAAAAGACAGACTGCAACAGGAATTTATCGACTTCCGGAAATGGGCGGGCCATCGCCATGCTGTGTATTTTCGTTGTTGTTTCAGTCGCTTGCTGGCCTCTCCCTTGTGCCGCTCCTCAGCCACGCCGTGCGCGGCGGAACAACGACGAAAACCGTGCGTTGTCAGCCCATTGCAACAAGGAGACTTACGATGACCTTGAAGAGAAACATTCTGCTGGCGGGCGCCATTCTGGCTGCGAGTGCCGGCTTTGCCCAGGCGGAAATGGTGGCGACGTCCATCAACGACCTGAACATTCGCTCCGGTCCCGGACCGCAATATCCCTCTGTCGGCGTTGCTGCGCGTGGCTCGACTGCAGTGCTTGACGGATGCATCGAAGGCAGCCGCTGGTGCCGGGTCGATGTTGGCGGCGTGCGAGGCTGGGTCTATGCCGAATACCTGCAGGTCGATCAGGGCGGTTCGCCCGTCGTCGTCGAACAACATCGCACCGATCTTGGCGTACCTGTGGTGACCTATGAGACCACGGCAAGCGTGGTGCCGGGTGAGCCGACGCCGGCGCCCGGCGATGAGCTGATTGGTCCGGTCGGCTCGGTTGATGCGATCACACCGCCGGACGAAGTCCGCACCTATATCGACACGACGCCAGGGCAGGCGGTACAGCTTGGTGGCGACGTGGTCGTTGGCGCCGAAGTACCCGGCGACGTGACGTTCCAGACGATCCCGGACTATCAGTATCGCTATGTCCGTATCAACGACCGGCCGGTCCTGGTCGATCCGGGTACGCGCCGCATAGTCTACGTCTATCAATAAGCCATTGAGGAAGGCGGCCTTCGGGCCGCTTCCACTCGGCGTCATTCGCTAGTGCTGCGGGCGGTGATATTGGAGATAAAGCCCCGGGCGTGTCGGGGCAGGCCCATCCGTGCGAGCCGGCTTCCTCTCGCATGAGTTGCTATATTCCTCTACTTCTCCTCTGAAATATGATAATATTCTAACATGCCATCAGGCGATGGCATGAGTCGGCGATCGGGGAGATCGCCATAGGAGGGAATGATGGAAGCACTACTTCCGCTCATCACACAATTGGTTGCGGGTGCTGTCGGCGGCAACGTCGCAAGCGCTGCGCTCAAGCAGCAGGCGATCAACGTCGTTGCCCGCACGGTCGCAGGCGCTATCGGCGGTATCGGTGGCGGCATGCTGCTCAGCATGCTCGGCGGCGAAGCGGCAATGACCGGTCTGATCGCAGATGGTATCGGCGGGCTGATCGGCGGCGGCATCCTTTCGACGCTCGCCGGGCTGGTCATGGCCAAGGCACGCTGAAGGTTCGGACGCGGCGGATGCTGGACAGTCTGCCTCTCTGATATCGTCGAGGGCGTGAAGCGATGGGAGCCGATCTCGGACACGGGATTTCCGCGGCCGAGCGGGTCGGGAAGCATTCCGAGAAGCTGCTCAGCTCTTCCGGGAGGATTGCCAGTTCGACGGTTTCGATACCACGGCGTCTGGCGGGTGATGCCGTTCAGGAAGCAATCCGGAATCGGCGTGTGAATGATGCTGTGCTCGACGAGGAAGATGCGGGCGCCGCTCGCCTCGGCTATCTGACCGCGATAGTCGAGCATCATCGTATCGGCATGGCCCTTGGCTTCCGCAGCAGCTTGGAAGTGGTGCAGATCAAAAGACCGCTGCCTCGGAGGCTCACGGCGCCGTCTTCGGATTGGGGCGGAGATATTCCGCGATGTCGAACGGATGTTCTTCAGCTTTTCAGCCGGATTGAAGCAGCTGCCCCACTGCCAGACGGCGATCACCACGTTGATGCGATTCGCCCTGGCGGACACATTCATCATTTCGCTGCCGCGCCATGCGATCGGCTACACGTAGGCTTCCGATAAGCCTTGGCGCTTTAGAAGTTCGATCGCCGCCGCATCCCTCGACGGAGCAGGGCACCTTGAAGCCGAGGACCTCGGTCGCCTTGTGCAGGCGCTGATTATACTTGGTAAGCTGGAAGACCCTGCCTCCTCCGGTGCGTTTGCGCCATGCCTGTTGATTGTTGTCCCCATTACGTTTTATCCACTGACGCAAGGGGAAATTGTGTGTTGCGTTGGAGATTTGCCGGGCGGGCTTTAGTTTCCAGGGAAAGAACGGTCCGGGCGGGGCTCCCGCAAGGTTTGCGGACGCTGCCGGCGACGCAAATTTGCGTCAATAAAGTTGACATATTTGCGAAAGTTTCGCTGATATCGCGCACAGAGAGAGGAAATGCCGAGTGCCACGACAGACCAGCTCGAAAGCAGGCAAACCTGAGCCGCTGGCCACGCCGATGGAAGATATCGGGATCATCGATTTCGAAATCATCGAGCTCTTCTTCTTCGCCTATCGCGATTTCGTATCCGATCCCGATGCCATTCTCGAAACAAGCGGCTTCGGGCGGGCGCATCATCGCGTCGTGCACTTCGTCAACCGCAATCCGGGAATGACCGTCGCGGATCTGCTCGATACGCTGAAGATCACCAAACAGAGCCTTGCAAGGGTGCTGAAACAACTGATCGATTCAGGCTATATTCGGCAGGTGGCCGGCCCGGAGGATCGCCGTCAGCGCAAGCTCTACCCCACCAAATCTGGCAGGGAGCTGGCGCTGGCGCTCGCCGAGCCGCAATCACGCCGTATTGAACGGGCATTCGAGGGAGCTACCCCGGAGGCGCGAGAGGGCGTAAAGGCATTCCTCAGAGGCATGCGAGACAGACAGAAGGCGGATTAAATGGCGGTGAAGACAGGCATTTCCGATGACGCGGCGCATCTTCTCGTCGTCGACGACGATACCCGTATCCGCGCGTTGCTGAACCGCTACCTGACGGAAAACGGTTTTCGGGTGACTATTGCGTCTGACGGGGCGGAGGCACAGCGCAAGCTTGCGGGTCTCGATTTCGACCTCATCATCATGGATGTGATGATGCCGGGCGAATCCGGCATCGATGTAACGCGCGGGCTCAGGGCTGTGAAGAATGTGCCGATCATCATGCTGACGGCGCTTGCCGAATCCGACAACCGCATCGCTGGCCTTGAAGCCGGCGCCGACGACTATCTCTCCAAGCCTTTCGATCCGCGTGAACTCGTCCTGCGTGTCAACAACATCCTGCGACGCAACGTCGGCGGTGATACGCTGAAGATCGAGCAGATCATGTTCGGCCCCTATACTTTCTCGCTGACGCGCAGGGAGCTGAAGAAAGCGGCGGAAGTGATCCGCCTGACGGATCGCGAGCAGGAGATCATGCTACTTTTCGCCCGACGGGCAGGTGACACGATCCCGCGGCACGAACTGATCGGAGACGATGCGGAAGTCGGGGAACGTACCATTGACGTGCAGATCAACCGTCTTCGCCGCAAGATCGAGGATGATCCTGCCAATCCCGTCTGGCTGCAGACGGTGCGCGGTATCGGATACAGGCTGAGCATCGACTGAAACGACAGGTTCGGGACCGGCGCAAATGGTGACATTCGACAGCTTGCGGCGGGAAGACCGCTCTCCTGCGCCCGGCTGGCGCTGGTTCATCCGCTGGCTGCGGCGGCGATTGCCGACAGGGCTCTATACGCGTTCGCTGCTTATCATCATCATTCCTATGGTGCTTCTGCAGTCGGTCGTTGCCGCAGTCTTCATGGAGCGTCATTGGCAAATGGTGACGGAACGGCTGTCGCTCGCCGTGACCCGCGATATCGCCGCCATCATCGAGATCATCAACACCTATCCGCAGGATACGGATTATAGCGACGTAGTCCGCATTGCCCGCGACCAGCTCAACCTGCAGATTTCGGTCGAGCCGGATGGAGATCTGCCGCCGCCGCGCATCAAGCCGTTCTTTTCGATCCTCGACGGCATCCTCAGTGATGAGATTACCGAAGAAATCCGCCGGCCGTTCTGGATCGATACGGTCGGCAACTCCAACCTCATCGAGATCCGGATCAAGCTCGATAACCGCATCCTGCGTGTGATCACCAAACGCAGCCAGGCCTATGCATCGAACACGCATATTTTCATTCTCTGGATGGTCGGTGCCTCACTGGTACTGATCGCCATCTCGATCCTTTTCCTGCGCGGCCAGATCCGGCCGATCCTCAATCTGGCCAGGGCGGCGGAAAACTTCGGCAAGGGACAGAAGGCCGACAGTTTCTATCCGCGCGGCGCCGACGAAATTCGCCGGGCCGGCCTTGCTTTCATTCTCATGCGTGAGCGTATCGAGCGGCAGATGGAGCAGCGCACGGCGATGCTCTCAGGCGTCAGCCACGACCTCAGAACCATCCTGACGCGCTTCAAGCTGCAACTGGCGCTCGCCGGGGACAACCCTGATCTTGCCGGGCTCAACGAAGACGTCAACGACATGCAGACCATGCTGGAGGCCTATATGGCCTTTGCCAAAGGCGAGGTGGAGGAGGATGTCGGCGAGCTGAAGCTGAGCGAGATCTTCGAGAAGCTCGAGATCGATTTTGAGCTGCACGGCAAGACCCTGACCTATTCCATCGATGGCGAGGACCATATCTCGGTGCGCCCCAATGCCTTCCTGCGGCTTGTGACCAATCTCGCCTCGAATGCAAGGCGCTATGCGGATGCGCTCAACATCGAAGCCAAGCATGGTGCGAAATGGCTGACCATCATCTTCGACGACAATGGTCCAGGCATTCCCGAGAAGTACCGGGAGGATGTGTTCAAGCCGTTCTTCCGGCTGGACAGCGCACGCAATCTCGATGCCTCGGGCACCGGCCTGGGGCTTGCCATCGTCAGAGACATCGCCCGCAGCCACGGCGGTAACATCACGCTTGGCGACAGCCCGCTCGGCGGCCTCAGAGCGACGGTGCGTATTCCTGCCTGAAGCAATTCCAGCAAAAGTGTGCAGCGGTTTTGCGTCCGGACTTGCGTAAAACAAAACCCTAGCGTTCGGCCACCGGTTTGACGGGGTCGAACTCATTCAGGTGGACGACGATCCAGCGCCAAAGCGAGACGACCTGCGTCAGCAATTCGCGGCCAAGCGGGGTCAGCTCGTATTCGACGCGCGGGGGTACCTGCGGATAGAGCGTGCGGATGACGAGGCCGTCGCTTTCGAGCGTGCGCAACGTCTGCGTCAGCACCTTCTGGCTGATGTCCTCCACCCGCTCCAGCACTCTTGAAAACCGCAGGGGGCCATCGGCTTCCGAAAGCACGTGCAGGACGCGCAGCGGCCACTTGGCTGCGGCGCGCTCCAGCATCTGCCGCGCCCGTGCATCCTGCTCGTCGCTCATGTTACGGCAAAAGTCGAAGATATCGTCTTTCATCTAAGTTACTTTCAGGTGCGTATAGATCGATAAGGTACCTTCTTTCCAAAAGAAACAATAGCTCCTAAATGAAGCGAGAACCGAAAAGGAGGTTTCCATGTCGAAGGTTTGGTTGATTACAGGAAGCTCGCGCGGCCTCGGGCGAGCGCTGGCCAATGCCGTGCTTGAGGCCGGTGACAAGCTGGTTGCGACGGCGCGCGATCCCGGCCAGCTTGCCGATCTCGTCGAAGCGTATGGCTCAAGCGTTCTCGCGCTGCCCCTTGATGTGACGGATGAGGTTGCTGCAGAAGCGGCGGTGAAGACCGCGGTCGAAACATTCGGCCGGCTCGACGTTCTGGTCAACAATGCCGGTTACGGCAATGTCGCGCCGATCGAGGACACGAGCCTTGCGGATTTTCGGGCACAGATAGAGACCAATCTCTTCGGCACGATCATTATGACCAAGGCGGCTATCCCGGTCATGCGCGCGCAGGGGGCAGGGCATATCATCCAGTTCTCTTCCGTCGGCGGCAGGATCGGACCCGTGGGCCGCGCGCCTTATGCGGCGGCGAAATGGGGCGTCGAGGGCTTTTCCGAAGTGCTCTCCAAGGAGGTCGGGCCACTCGGCATCAAGGTCACAGTGATCGAACCTGGCGGCTTCCGCACGGATTTCGCCGGCTCGTCGACGGCGATCTATCAAGGCCGCCCGGAATATGCCGACACGGTTGGAGCCATGGCAGATTACCAGCGCAACTATAACGGCCGTCAACCCGGCGACCCGGCCAGGGCGGCCGCCGTGGTGCTGCACATTGCTTCGCTCGATGCGCCGCCGCTTCGGTTGCTGCTTGGCAGCGATGCGGCTGCGGCGGTGGAAAAGGCGGATGCCGCGCGCATGGAAGCCGATCGCGCCTGGCGTGTTCTCACCCAGTCGACCGATTTCGAGCAGGGAGGGGCAGAGCCCATGCCTTGGGAGAAGAAGGCCGGCTGAGGTGTGGACAAATGAAAAGCGCCGCTCGGCGGCGGCGCTTCTCATCAGAATGGTGTCAGCCTATCAGCTTGCGACGCAGAAGTGGTCGCGGCCGTCATTGCCGAGATAGGTGCCGGTCCGCGGATCGAAGCTGCGGTAACGGTAGGAGCAATAACGCTGCCATTGCGGGCTCCAGGGCTCCATTGCACTGACCGGGCGGCCGTACACCGGACGGCCATAGACCGGCTCGGAATAAACGGGCTCGGAGTATACCGGACGCGGCGCGCGGTAAACCGGCGGCGGAGCATATTCCGGCTCATAGACTGGCGGGTCGATGTAGCGGCGCTCTTCATAAACAGGACCGTTATTGGCATTGGCTATGGCAGAGCCGACGATCAGGCCGGTGGCAAGGCCGACAGCGCCACCAACCAGTGCATCGTTGCCGTTGTCGTGGCCATGACGCCAGTAGCGGTCACGTGCGGACGCTTCGCCGATGGCCGAGAGGGTCAGGGCAGCGGCGGTTGCCGCCAGAAGAATGGTCTTTGCAAGCCTGTTCATGGCGTAAAATCCCGGTATCTGGAACCAAGAAGCGGTCCCTTCTCAATGGTTCTGAAGCTAGCGGCGTCATGCTGAATGAAGGCTGAACGACAAAACCCGGCATCGCTGCCGGGCTTCAACTCGAATTCCACGCCTAGGCGAGGATATCAGCCTGAAATCTGAAGATTGACAGCTTTCGGGCCTTTGCCGCGGCGATCTGGCTCCGTGTCGAAGCTTACTTTCTGATTTTCCGTCAGACCGGCCAGGCCGGAAGCCTGAACGGCAGAAATGTGAACGAAGATATCGGCGCCACCCTTGTCCGGCTTGATGAAGCCGAAGCCCTTGTCGGTATTGAAGAATTTTACAGTGCCAGTCTCGGCCATGCCTCAGGTCCTTTTGTCTCCACCCGCCATCCACACGGGCAGCATTACGCTATTGCCTTCTCGCGAAGGCGCTGGCAGGCAATCTTGAAATGTGAGAAAAAGGTCCCCTCTACCTCCGCCGGCTCCAGACAGGACTTAGCGCCTGCTTTCTTGGAACTGGCTGACCGGAATATCAGCGTTTCCGGCTCGCAAATTCTTAAGGACTTCCCATGCTCGCAAAATGCCCGAACGCGCGAAGATTGCTGCGTTTAGGTTTTTTTGGCAAGCAAAAGTTTTTTAACGTGTTCCTAAGAACACACCCGCAGATTTGGCCTGTTTTCGCGAAAGCGCAAAAAATCCTCCGTTAAGAGCAAATGATTAACGTTTTGTATCGTCTGCAATATAAGTTCCGGGCAGATTTTACCAAAAATGCAACGATAGCGCGTCTTATCGATTGCTTAAAAAAAATTCTAGATGGCTCTAACGCCCCACAAATGGACGCGTGTTCAGGCCTGTTGCGAGCGGCGGCGGGTCATTTCAGGCACAAGTTCGACTACAAGCATAGCGATAAACATCAGCGCGCAACCGACATAGCCGAGCGGCGGCATGCTCTCACCCAAAAGCAGTGCGGCGAGCGTGGCGCCGAACAGCGCCTCGGCGGAGAGGAAGATCGCTGCCTGTGACGGCGTGGTGTAGCGCTGGGCGACGACTTGCAGCACGAAGGCGACACCCGAAGAGAAGATGCCGACATAGAGGATTTCCGGTGCAGCCGCGCGAATATCGGCCAGGCTGACTGGTTCGGAAATGGCGGCGATGACGAGCGCGCAGACTGCCGTAACCGCAAACTGGGCGCTGGACAGGGCGAGCGGCCGGCCGGTTTCGCCAACCGTCGTTCCGGCAAGCGTGATCTGTATCGACCAGAAGACAGCGCAGACGACCGTCAGCAAGTCGCCTGTGGTCAGGGACGAGAGCTTGCCGCCCGACAGCATGTAGATGCCGCTGACCGCCATGATGGCGCCCGGCCAGATGATCCAGTGCGGCGAGCGGCGCAGGAAGAAGACGGCAATCAGCGGCACGAAGATCACATAAAGACCGGTGATGAAGCTGGAATTGGTGACGGTCGTGGTCTGCAGGCCTATCTGCTGTGTCGACGCGCCGCCGAAGAGCGCCAGGCCGATCATCAGATAGAGACCGAGGTGTCTGCGGCTGGTTGCATCCTTTGCCTTGCGGGCTTCGATGAGCGTGAAAGGCAGGGTGGCGAGTGCAGCGATGGCGAAACGCAGGCCGATGAACCAGAACGGGCCGATCGCCTTCATTGCCGTCGACTGGGCGACGAAGCCTCCGCCCCAGATGGCGGCTGCAAGCAACAGAAGGAGGTTCGCCTGAATACGCGTCATTTCCACTCTCGATGTTGGGGAAGCGTCTCGGAGTTTTGTTCAGCGGTTAGCAGTTGCATTTCTTTTCGGCAAGGATGAGGCTCGTCCTTATGGTTCGGGGGATGCGAATGAGTGGAATTGGGATTGCTGCTGTTATGCTGGAACAAGCGGTCGCATCGCCCGAGGTCGCGAAATGACGGCAGGATATTCCGGCACGCCGCTCTCGAAGAAACTGGGGCTGAAGCCGGGACAGACGGCCCTTCTGATCAATGTTCCCGGGAGGCTAATTGAGATCGGCGGGTTCGACGGTTTTGCTTCGGTCGATCGCGCCTTGCCGGCAGTTGCTCAACGACAATTCGATTACATCCATGTCTTCGAAACGCAACGCCCGGTATTGGAAGAGTTGGCGGCGGCGCTGTTTTGCGTGGTCAGGCCTGACGGCATGATCTGGATCTCCTGGCCGAAGAAGAGTTCTGATGTGCCGACCAGCATCACTGAGGATGCGCTACGCGAAATCCTGCTGCCGACCGGACTTGTCGACGTCAAGGTCTGCGCCATCGACGAGACATGGTCGGGGTTGAAATTCATGATCCGCAGGGAATTGCGAGGCCCGCTTTAGCCGGCCCGGTTATCGGCGCGAGAAACCCGGAGCAACTCGCCGTCATCCTCGTCGGTCACCATCAGGAGTGCCCCATCGGGGGCGACGATGACATCGCGGATTCGGCCATAATCGCCTTCGAACATGCGCTCCTCGGCGGTGAAGGCGCCGCTCGCATCCCGCTGCATGCGCGACAGCAACTGGAACTTCAGGGCGGCGACGATGAAGTTGCCGTTCCATTCCGGAAACATCTTGCCGCGATAGATGGCGAGAGCGCCCGGAGCGATCGACGGATCCCAGTAGTGGAGGGGCTGTTCAAGTCCCCGCTTGGCGGTTCCTTCGCCGATCTTGGCGCCGGAATAGTCGCGGCCGTAGGTGATGATCGGCCAGCCGTAATTCTTGCCGGGCTCGGGATTGTTGATTTCGTCGCCGCCGCGCGCGCCATGCTCGACCGTGTAGAGCTTGCCGTCGGCGCTGTCGAAAGTGATACCCTGCGGGTTGCGGTGGCCTTTGGACCAGATTTCCGGCAGGGCCTTGCGGCCGTCCTTGAAGGGATTGTCGGCGGGTATGCTGCCATCGGCATTGAGGCGGACGATGGAGCCGGCGTCATCCTTCCAGTCCTGCGAACGGTCGCGGTTGCCGCGATCGCCGATGCTGATGAACAGCGAGCCATCGCCGGCGATCGCGATGCGCGAGCCGTACTGGATGTTGCCGCGGGTAAAGCGCCGCATGGTGAAGATGGGCGTGACGTTCTCCAGGCTTTTTTCGTCTGATGACAGCGTGGCGCTGAACACTTCCGTACCGGAACCTCTGTTGCTGGTGGTTGCTGCGGTCAGATAGAGTCTGCGGCTGGTGGCGAAATCCGGGGCAAGCGCGACATCCATGAGACCACCCTGACCGCGGGCGCTGACCTGGGGCACGCCGCTGACCGGGTCGGAGATCTTGCCGTCGCGGATAATGCGCAGCCGTCCCGGTCGCTCCGTGACAATATAGCTGCCGTCAGGCAGGACCTCGACTGCCCAGGGGTGTTCCAGTCCCTCGGCGAGCTTCTCGACACGAACCGAGACTTCCTGCGTCTTTACGATATCCCCGCTCTGGGCAAGGGCGGGACCTGCAAAGGTGGCGAGCAGCGCGGCAAAACGGAATGTCGAAATGGCGTCCATCATAATCCCCGTCGTCAATTCCATGAGAAGGTGGCGCGGGGCATGGGACGCTTCAACCGTATTGGGGAGCCCATAACGGTTTTGTGTTCTCGGGTTGAATGAGAGGAGGTCAGTTGGTCACACGGGGAGGGAAGCGGGTATCGAAGTCAGCATATTGCAGCTCCGCACTCATCATCCTTTGTGTGACGAAGCCGGTGCGCTTCGCTTCAGCCTTCAGGAAAAGCCCGCAGCCGATCAGCGCCATGCCGTAGAAGGCAAGGCACACGATGCCGACGGCGACCAGTTTCTCGATGATCGAAAGTCCGGGGAGGCGGGGTCTCTGCGGTGCTGTCGGCGTTTCGTGGGCCACCGCGGCAGCCATGGCAAGCTCCATGTAGGTCGGCAGCGGCTCGAACACGTCTTCATCATCGTTCCAGCTTGTCCGCCGCGATTTACCGGGCATCGCGCTTGCCTCCGGAAACAACGAGACCCTTGATGCGCCGCAGCCAGATGGCAAAACCGTTCGCGGCGACGAAAGCGGCAAAAAGTACAGTCAGGCCCTGGGTGATCGTCTGGTCGGCATGGCTTGGCTGAAGGGCGCTGGAGGCCATGGGCGGTGCTGCTTCGGCGACTGAAAAAAGGCCGAACGTCGCAACGACGCAGCATGCGAAAGTAATGACTGCCACCATCAGCGACAGGGAAACCCGGCTTGCGCGCAGGCGTCCCGCAGCGCGCTCGTCTTCCAGAAACATGGCATACCCTCAATGACCAATGTCGGATGGTGGTAGAATACCGGTTTGATCTCGGCGCTCTCACGACCGAATTGCGGCATGCCGCAGCATTTGTTGCGGCTTAATCGTGGCAAATGGTAAACGGGCGATAACCTTGATTTTAAGGAATAAAACAGAGCCGGCTTCAGAAACTGATTCAAGTTCTTCAGACGCTGAGCGAGCCGACCGCATACGGTCGGCGAAGGCCGGTTCAGATTTCAGGGTGCAGCTGAGGCAATTGATCAATAAGAATCATTGTCCCCATCACGCCTTTGCGCTTGAAATGATGTCATACATTGGACATAGAGCTTAGCGCAGAACTCCGGTCCCGGCCTTCTGCCCGTTTCAACCTTGTAGGACCGATATCATGGCCTTCCTTGCCGATGCCCTTTCCCGCGTGAAGCCTTCAGCCACCATCGCCGTCGCCCAGAAAGCGCGCGAGCTGAAAGCAAAAGGACGTGACGTGATCGGGCTTGGCGCCGGCGAGCCGGATTTCGATACGCCCGATAATATCAAGGAAGCAGCGATCGACGCGATCCGCCGCGGCGAAACCAAGTACACGCCGATCTCGGGTATCCCGGAACTGCGCAAGGCGATTGCCGCCAAGTTCAAGCGCGAGAACAATCTCGACTATAGCTGGGAGCAGACGATCGTCGGCACCGGCGGCAAGCACATTCTCTTCAACGCCTTCATGGCGACGCTGAATGCCGGCGACGAAGTGGTCATCCCGACACCCTATTGGGTTTCCTATCCCGAGATCGTTGCCCTTTGCGGCGGCACGCCGGTTTTCGTCGCGACGACGCAGGAGAACAACTTCAAGCTCCAGGCTGCCGATCTCGAAAAGGCGATCACGCCGAAGACCAAGTGGTTCATGTTCAACTCGCCGTCGAACCCGTCGGGCGCTGCCTATACGCATGACGAGCTGAAGGCACTGACGGACGTGCTCGTCAAGCATCCGCATGTCTGGGTGCTGACCGACGACATGTACGAGCACCTGACCTATGGCGACTTCAAGTTCGCCACGCCGGTCGAAGTCGAGCCGTCGCTCTATGACCGCACGCTGACGATGAACGGTGTCTCCAAGGCCTATGCGATGACCGGCTGGCGCATCGGCTATGCGGCCGGCCCTATCCAGCTCATCAAGGCGATGGACATGATCCAGGGGCAGCAGACCTCGGGCACGACCTCGATCGCCCAGTGGGCAGCCGTCGAAGCGCTCAACGGTCCTCAGGACTTTATCCCTGCAAACAAGAAGATCTTCGAAGGCCGCCGTGATCTGGTCGTTTCCATGCTAAACCAGGCCAAGGGCATTTCCTGCCCGGTTCCGGAAGGCGCCTTCTACGTCTATCCGTCGTGCAAGGGTCTGATCGGCAAGACGGCTCCGTCCGGCAAGGTGATCGAGACCGACGAGGACTTCGTCACGGAGTTGCTGGAATCGGAAGGCGTCGCCGTCGTTCACGGCTCGGCCTTCGGCCTCGGCCCGAACTTCCGCATCTCCTACGCGACCTCGGAAGACCTTCTGGAAGAAGCGTGCCGCCGCATCCAGCGCTTCTGCGGCGCCTGCAAGTAATCGGCGACTGCCAGTCTCATTGAAAAAGCCCGCCGGAGATGGTGGGCTTTTTGTTTGCCTGACCTTCTGGTTTAACGCGCTGCGAAAATGAATCCGCTTGTCGCGTTAAGTCGCTGATTTCAGATTCAAAGTCCGATCGCCGTCAGCATGATGAAGGTGGCGAAGAGGATGAAATGGGTCATGCCTTCGATGGCATTCGTCTCGCCGTCGTTGAGGTTGATGGCGGCGGCAATCAGAGTAATCGCCACCATCACGGTCTGCACCGGCGACATGGCCATGACGAAGGGCTGGCCGGTATAGAGCGCGATCGCTTCCATGACAGGTACGGTGAGAATGACGGTCGACAGCGAAGCGCCCATGGCGATGTTCACGGTCGCCTGCATGCGGTTGCGGAGTGCTGCCCGCAGCGCTGTCAGGATTTCCGGTGCGGCAGAGATTGCCGCAACGACAATGGCGGTCACAGCGATCGGTGCGCCGGTGTCCCGCAGGCCCTCGGTCATGAAGCCCGACATGAATTCGGCAAGCGTGCCGATGATGACGACGCCGATGAGAATGATCGTGATCGAGGTCGCGACCGAACCTTCTTGATGGTGTTCGTCGGGATGTTCCTTTTGCCGTTCCGAGCGCGGATAGCTGTAGGAGAAGAAGTAACTGTGCTGACCGACCTGCATACGGAGGAACAGGCCATAGAGGGCGATCATCGCTATGATGGTGAAGCCGGAATAATAGTGCCATTTGTCATGAGGCACGAATTCCGGAACGATCATCGAGATGCCCATGGCCGTCAGGATCATCACGCCATAGGTCTTGCCCGAGTTGTCGTTATAGGGCTGCTCGCCATGCTTAAGGCCACCGAGCAGAGCGGCAAGGCCAAGAATGCCGTTGATATCGAGCATGAGCGCCGAATAGATCGTGTCACGCACCAGGGTCGGCGAGCTATCCTCGCTGTTCATCATGATGGCGAGGATGATCACCTCAACGGCGACGGCCGAGAGTGTCAGGATCATCGTACCATAGGGATCGCCAACCTTGACGGCCAAGAGCTCGGCATGGTGGGCGACGCGCATGGAGGCGAGAACGATGGTCGCAATCAGCGCCACCGCCGCAGCAAGAGCGATCCCCCTGCCGCCCTCCATCAGCGCATGTTCCAGCAGGTAGGCGATAACCGCGACGACTGCGGCCACGATCAGAAATTTTTCTTCTTTAAGGTGCAATGCCATTTCCGCCACCAGTGCCGATTTTGATTCTTCTGCGAAAGCTAGGCCGATGTATTTTCTTCGCAAGCACACCCGTGGTCGATGAAATTTGCAGTCTTCAGCGTTTAATGGAATACTGCCTGTCATACGGCAGCCGGCAAACAGATCGCGGCGTCCTCGAAATCTTCTCAAGCGACCCGCGCTGGAACCGGAGCCGATCCGGAAGCGGACGGATGCGCAAGAAGAAGAGGAGAGACATGCATGGTCAAGGTGGTCTACGAAGTCGTGCCGCATGACGGCGGCTGGGCCTACAAGCTCGGAGACGTCTATTCCGAAGCATTTCCGTCCCATGCCGAAGCGCTGGAGGCTGCCCGTATCGTCGCGGCCGAGCAGCAGGTCGGCGGCGATTCCGCCGAGATCAGCTGGCAGGACGCCCAAGGCAAGTGGCATGAGGAATATGCCGAAGGCGGTGATCGTCCGGAAACAGAGGTCGTGGACGGGGTTTCGAAGAGCCACCCCCCCGAGGTTTCGCCCGAGCCCTGATAGTGTCGTCGGCCTTGCGGCCTCATCGGATGTGTTGTCAGACGCGCGCTTCCGTGCATGACCTGATATAGTTCAGCAGCCCCTTCACCAGCGCGTCGAAGGTGACGCGGCAGCGGGGAGCGGTCTTGAGGCTCTCGTGCATCGCGACCCATGTGCCGAGCGGGATTTCGAATTCTTCAGCCAGAATGTGGACGAGATCGGGGTTCGGACGGACAAGTCCCGTCTGGCAGATACCAATGCCTATACCGGCGCGGATGGCGGCCAGATGCGCGAGATGGTTGCTGGTGCGGAAGGCATAGGTGAGTTCATCCGCCAGCGGGTAGAGTTTGCGCATCATGCGGATATAGGCCGTCTGCCGGTCGAAGCCGATGAGGCGATGGCCGGCGAGCTCGGACATGGTCTGAGGCGTGCCGTGGCGCTCCAGATAACGGCGATGCGCGTGAAAGCCGAGCGGGATATCGCCGATGCGGCGCACCAGCAGCGCATCCTGCTGTGGCTCGGCCATGCGCACGGCAATGTCCGCTTCGCGATTCATGAGGTCTTCCAGCGTATCGGAGGCCGACAGCTCCACCTGCAATCCGGGATATGCTTCCTGCAGATCGGCGATGATCGGCGGCAGCACTTCGATGCCCATCACCTCGCTGGCGCTGATGCGCACGGTGCCTTCCACCGTGTCGCGCCGGCTGGATGCCGTGCGCAGAAGTGCAGCGGCTGTTGTCGCCAGTGTTTCCGCATAGGGTTGCAGATCGAGCGCCACGTCGGTCGGCAGCAGGCCGTTTGACGAGCGGATGAAAAGCTCGGCGCCGACCGCTTCTTCCAGAGCATCAATATGGCGACCGATCGTCGGCTGCGTCAGACCGAGCTCGCGAGCCGCAGCCGAAAGCGATCCGTGGCGGAGTACGGTGAGAAAGGAGCGGTAGAAATCCCAGCTTGGTTCGGTGTCCATATAATTATGTATAGCTATGCAACTTATTTCGTCAATTTTGTTTATCTGCTCATGGACGCATAGTCGTCTCATCGAACAAGGAGATGATCATGAGCAGCGAATATCAGGACAGGAAGCTGGCGCTTGTTCTCGGCGCTACCGGCGGCATAGGCGGCGCCGTCGCCCGCAAGCTGCAGGCGCGCGGCTGGAAGGTGAGGGCGCTCAACCGAAACGCTGCGAAGGGGAGTGAGCAGGGTTTCGAGTGGGTGCAGGGCGACGCGATGAACGCGGCCGATGTGCGCAAGGCCGCGGAGGGCGCAAGCCTGATCGTCCATGCCGTCAATCCGCCAGGCTATCGCGACTGGGAGAAGCTGGTTCTGCCGATGCTGGACAATACGATTGCCGCGGCCCGCGCCGTCGGCGCCCGCATCGTGCTGCCGGGCACGGTCTATAATTTCGGGCCGGACGCCTTCGGCGTCGTGACCGAGGACAGCCCGCAGCATCCGGTGACGAAGAAGGGCAAGATCCGTGTCGAGATGGAGAAGCGATTGAAGGCAGCTTCTGAAACCGGCATCGGTGTCATCGTCGTGCGGGCAGGGGATTTCTTCGGACCCGGCGCCACGGGCAACAGCTGGTTCTCCGCCGCTTTCGCCACGCCGGGCAAGCCTGTTGGTATCATCAAAAATCCGGCAATGCCCGGCATCGGGCACCAATGGGCCTATCTGCCCGACGTCGCCGAGACGATGGTGCAGCTCGTCGAGCGGGCCGAGCGCCTGCCGGCTTTCGCCTGCTATCACATGAACGGCTTCTGGGATGGTGATGGCCGGCAAATGGCGGAGGCGGTCAGGCGCGTTGCCGGCGGCAAGGCGAGGGTCAGCCGTTTTCCGTGGTTCATCGTGCCGCTGCTTGCTCCCTTCATGACTGTCATGCATGAATTGAAGGAGATGCGTTATCTCTGGAAAGTATCGCTGCGCATGAGAAACGACAAGCTGGTCACCGAACTCGGAACCGAGCCGCACACTCCTATCGACGAGGCCGTTCAGGCCACGCTTATCGCACAGGGATCCCTGCCGGAGGCACGTTCAACGACGACGGCGGCGCTTCTCTCCCATGGCGAGAAGGCAAGTTAAGCGAGTTCGGCAAGCGCGATGCGGGCGACCGTCAGAGGCTTTTCCGCCGAGACGTGGTCATCATCTTCGAGGAACCAGGCGGAGGAAAGGCCGGAATAGGCGACGATCCACTTGAGCAGCCTTGATGGCTCGATATCGGCCCCCTCGGAGACGATCGGAAGCTGACGCCTCAGACGGGCAGGATCCGTTGTGGTCGGCAGGTCTTCGTTGGCAAAGATATTGGCAAAGTCGTAGCCACGTTCGCCATAAAGACGCTTGGGATCGATCGCCAGCCAGCCCCGTTCGCCGAAGTCGAGGATGTTGCGGTGGTGGATGTCGCCGTGAAGAATGCTGAGCTGCTGTGGATCGGCCAGCAGGGCGCTTGCGATCTTCCAGCACTCGGCAAAGGTGCCGCTGTGGGTGAGTGCAGCTGGCTCCAGATCGCGGAACCAGCGCTTTAACGGCGTGGAGTCGTGAAGGGGTGTCGGGCGCGGCGTATGCAGCTTTGCCGCTGTGCGGACCATGATGCGGCTTGCCTCGTCATCCTCGCCGTTCATTGCCATCTGCAGCAGTGAGCGTTTATCCGCAGCGCGTTCCAGCAGCACCGCGTCATCCTCCTGGGCATAGACGTGAGCCGCGCCATCGCCGTTCCACCACTGCATCAGCAATGCGCCTTCGCGCTCGCTGCTGTGAGTTGCGACTTTCAGCATGGCTCTATTGTCCCGCCAGATGACCGGCAGGAGGCGGCTTGAATGGGTGATGATGGGTTCGCCGTCTGTTGTCAGCGACCAGCGTTCGAGATAGGGCGAGAACATGAGCCGCATGCTAGCGGTGACTCGCAGAAATGGAAATCCCGCCGGATGGCGGGATTTCGTTTCGTGAAAGATCAGGCGACCTTTTCGAGCAGCGGATAGTCAATATAGCCCTTGGCGCCGCCACCGTAGAAAGTGGACTGATCCGGCGTGTTGAGCGGCAGGTTCTTTTCCAGACGCTCGACGAGGTCAGGATTGGAGATGAAGGGCTTCCCGAAGGCGACGAGATCGGCCTTGCCGGTTTCGACGGTTTCGATCGCCATGTCCCTGACATAGCCGTTGTTGACCATCCAGGCAGCTTTGCCGCCGGCCTTTTCATAGGCAGCGCGCAGCGCCTTGTAGTCGAAGGACGGGTTGTCGCCCTGGCGATAATCGCGCTCGCCTCCGGTCTGGCCTTCCACGACATGGATATAGGCTAGGTCGTACTTGGCGAGGCCTTCGATAACATGGGTGAAGAGCGCCTGCGGGTTGGAATCATAGGATTCGCCCGAGGGCGTGACCGGCGAAATGCGGATTGCGGTGCGGCGGGCGCCGATTTCCCTGGTTACTGCCTCGACGACCTGGAAGGTGAAGCGGGTGCGGTTTTCGATCGAGCCGCCATATTCGTCGGTGCGGTCGTTGACGCCGTCGCGCATGAACTGATCGAGCAGGTAGCCGTTGGCACCGTGGATCTCGACACCATCAAAGCCAGCATCGATCGCAGCACGGGCCGCCTTGCGATAATCCTCGATGATGCCGGGGATTTCAGAGGCCTCGAGCGCGCGGGGCTCGGAAGTATCGGCGAAGGCGCCGGTGCCATCAGCGTTGACGAGATAGGTCTTCGCCTTGGCGACACGGTTCGTCGAGGAGACCGGCTTGCCGTTATCAGGCTGCAGCGTGGTGTGGGAAATACGGCCGACGTGCCACATCTGCACGACGATCTTGCCGCCTTCGGCATGGACTGCATCCGTCACGCGCTTCCAGCCGTCGAGTGCTTCCTTGCTGTAGAGGCCGGGAACATCGGCATAACCCTGGCCCTGATGCGTGATGGCGGTCGCCTCGGTGATGATCAGGCCAGCAGTGGCGCGCTGGCTATAATATTCGACGTTCACGTCATTCGGGATTGCGCCCGGCGAGCGGTTACGGGTGAGCGGCGCCATGACGATATGGTTCTTGAGGGCAATATCGCCGATCTGCGTCGGCTGGAAAAGCTTGGCCATGAAAGGTCCTTTCTTCTTGGGGGGATTACTCGGCGGCAGCGGGGGCAGTCTGCGCCCGGCCGGAGAGATAGGTGAGAACAGTGGCGGTAAGGCCGATGAGGGCCATGGCGGATGCGGCGAGGGGAACGCGGGTGAGATCGAGGCCGGCATCGATGACCATGCCGCCGACCCAGGCGCCAAGAGCATTGCCAGTGTTGAAGGCGCCGATATTGATGGTCGAGACGAGATTGGGCGCATCCTTGCCGAAACCCACCACGCCGACCTGCAGGGCGGGCACGGCTGCAAAGCTTGCCGCTGCCCACAAGAAGAGGGTGATTTCCGCCGGGATAAAGAAGCGGCTCGTATAGAAGAAGACTGCGGAGGTGAGGGCGATAGCGGCAAAGACGCCGGCGAGGGTGGCGCCAAGACGCCAGTCCGCCAGCTTGCCACCGATAAGATTGCCGACCGTCAGACCAAGGCCGATCAGGAACAGTGTCCAGGTGACACCTTCAGGCGAGACGCCGGTGACGTCACGTAGCAGCGGGGCGATATAGGTGAACAGCGTGAACATCGACGCCGAGAAGAAGACGGTGACCGACAGCGCCATCCAGAGGCGGCCATTCCGCAGTGCGGCGATCTCTCGCAGGATGCTGCTCTGCTCTTCCTTTTTGTCTTTTGGCAGGATTGCGATCAGGCCGGCGATGGTGACGATGCCTATGACAGTGACCACCCAGAAGGTGGAGCGCCAACCATAGGCCTGACCGATCGCGGTGCCGAGCGGGACGCCCAGCACATTTGCCAGCGTCAGGCCGGTAAACATCAAGGCCACGGCGCGGGCCTTACGGTCTTCGCTGACGAGATTGGCCGCCACGATCGAACCAATGCCGAAGAAGGCGCCGTGGCAAAGGGCGGTAACGATGCGAGCGATCATCAGCACCCAGTAGTTAGGGGCAATGGCGCAGAGCAGGTTGCCGGCGATGAAGAAGGCCATCAGCATGATAAGGGCCGAGCGACGCTTCAGCTTGGCGGTCGAGACTGCCATGATGGGCGCGCCGAGTGCGACGGCCAGCGCATAACCCGTCACCAGCCAGCCGGCCTCAGGGATCGTGACAGAGAGGTCGGCTGCGACTTCCGGCAGAAGGCCCATGATGACAAATTCGGTGGTGCCTATCGCAAAAGAGCTCAAGGCAAGAACGAGCAGGGCAAGGGGCATGATTACAGATCCTGCGTTAGCTGCTGGAGGAAGGTCGCGATCGTTTCTTCATTGCGCTTGTAGAAGATCCATTGGCCGACGCGCTTGCTGGTGACGAGGCCGGCGCGGTGAAGGGTGCCCAGGTGCGCAGACACCGTGGACTGGGAAAGGCCGCAGCGTTCGAACTGGCTGGCGCAGACGCCCATTTCAAACGGGTGTTCCTGCGTCGGAAAGTGCTCTTCCGGGTTCTTGAGCCAGTTGAGGATGTCCATCCGGGCAGGGTTGGCCAGCGCCTTGAGAATCTCGTCTTTGTCCATCGTCGTTCATCGAAGTATAAATCGGATTTTCTCGATATATGGATCGACGATTTTCGATATGCAAATCACGGAGGCGTGAGCTGGAGTTTTTCTCAGGCTGCTAAAAAAACGGGCAAAAAAAGAGGGCCACCGGAAAAACCAGGGCCCTTTTAAGTGTGAAGGTCAAAAACCTCCAGAGGGGAACAGCCAACGCGGTGGCACTGGGAGAGAAACCACCAAATGCATCAGCTATGTGCGATATGGTGCTTCCTTGTGCAGCTTTCAATAGTTTTTTGTGCATGCCAGCTATGCACTGCACAAATTTTTCCGCATTGCGGTATCTGCCGACAAAAATTGAGGCAAAAGGTAAAATTCAGGCAAAAAAAGAGGGCCACCGGAAAACCAGGGCCCTTATAAGTGTGAAGGTCAAAAACCTCCAGAGGGGAACAGCTAATGCGGTGGAACTGGGAGGAAAAGCCACCGTGTGCATCAGCTATAAGCGATATGGTGCTTTAATGAGCAAACGGCAACCCTTTTTTGTGCATGTCAGTCATGCGTGGGCTGCATGATTTGAAATTCATTCCGTAAAAGTGGAAATCAGAAGTTCCAGTTGCGGGCCTTGCTGACGATGAAATCGCGGAAAGCCTTCAGCTTGGCGGCGTTCTTGATCTCGTCCGGATAGCAGAAATAGGTATCGAAGGAGGGAACGTCGGCATTGATCGCCAGCTGGATCAGACCCGGGTCTCGGCCGACAATATAATCCGGCAGGCAGGCAATGCCGATGCCAAGCAGGCAGGCGCGCTTGATGGAGGTCTGGCTGTTGATCTGCAGGTGCGGAATGCGCTTGTTGTCCGACGAGCGGCCGGCGATTTCCAGCCAGTTGACGTCGAGCAGGTAATTCGGCGCCGGTTCGCCGAAGGTGATGATGCGGTGGTTGTCCAGATCCTCAATCGTCTGCGGCTCGCCGTGGCGATTGATGTAGGAGGGGGCCGCATAGACGTGCATATGCACGGTGAAGAGCTTGCGCTGGATGAGATCGGACTGCTGCGGCTGGCGAAGGCGGATGGCGCAATCGGCATGACGCATGTTCACATCCACTTCCTCGTTGTCGAGGATGAGCTGGATCTGAACGTCAGGATAGAGCTGCAGGAATTCCTGGATCTTGTCGGTCAGCCAGCCCTGGCCGAGACCGACCGTGGTGGTGACGCGCAGCTTGCCGGACGGCGTTTCCGTCGTCTCGGTCAACTGCATCTTCACGGTTTCGAGCTTCAGCAGCACGTCATGGGCGGTGCGGTAAAGCAACTCGCCCTGTTCGGTGAGGATCAGGCCGCGCGCATGGCGGTGGAAGAGCTTGGTACCCACATCCTGCTCGAGCGCGCTGACCTGACGGCTGATCGCTGACTGGGACAGATGAAGCTTGTCGGCCGCATGCGTAAACGATCCGGCTTCGGCAGCTGCGTGAAAAATACGCAGCTTGTCCCAGTCCAATGGCATTCCCCCACCCCTCATGCCACTATTACTCCGCTGCTACGGCAACGGGCATATGGCCCGTCAGATAACGTTCTGCCTCGAGGGCGGCCATGCATCCCAAGCCTGCGGCGGTGATCGCCTGGCGGAATGTATCGTCCGTCACGTCGCCTGCGGCATAGACACCCTCCAGGCTGGTCGCAGTCGAGTCCGGTGCGGTCCAGAGATAGCCATTGTCCTTCAGCTTCAGTTTGCCCTTGAAAAGTTCGGTTGCCGGCGCGTGACCGATCGCCACGAAGACGCCGTCAATGACGACATCGGTGACGACACCGGTGCGCGTATCGCGCAGGCGAGCACCGGAAACGGACGGCGGCATGGGGGGCTTTGCCGGCGTGCCCGTGATCTCGGCGACCTCGGTATTCCAGAGAATCTTGACGTTCTCCTTGGAGAAAAGTCGTTCCTGCAGGATCTTTTCCGCGCGGAAGCCGTCGCGGCGATGCACGACGGTGACCGACTTCGCGATGTTGGAGAGATAGAGCGCTTCCTCGACGGCGCTGTTGCCGCCGCCGACCACGATCACATCCTTGTTGCGATAGAAGAAGCCATCGCAGGTGGCGCAGGCAGAAACGCCAAAACCCTGGAAATGCTGCTCGCTTTCGATACCGAGCCACTTGGCCTTGGCGCCTGTCGCGATAACAAGCGTATCGGCGGTCCAGACCTGGCCGCTATCGGTGCGGGCAACGAAGGGGCGCTGGTTGAGATCGACTTCGGTCACGAGGTCGTTGACGATTTCGGCGCCGACATGCTGGGCCTGCTGCAGCATCTGATCCATCAGCCAGGGACCCTGTATGGGGTCGGCAAAGCCCGGATAGTTTTCGACGTCGGTGGTGATCATGAGCTGGCCACCCTGTTCGAGACCGGCGATCAAAACCGGTTTCAGCATGGCGCGCGCGGCATAGACCGCTGCCGTATAACCGGCAGGTCCGGAGCCGATGATGAGCACCTTGGTATGGCGGGCAGACATGGAATTTCCTTTCGACTGGCAGGATGCGGCGGCTAAGAGGCGAATAAGGCCGTTTCGCGATCCCATCGCCATTTATGAACGACCAATGCTTTTATTCAAGGGCAGCCTTGCATTACCAACAAGGCAAATACAGGCGATGTGCAAGATTCCGTCATCCGACTGAAACTTTCTTGCGTATTCCGTGGCTTTATATAGAAGCTGCGCGCGGGGAATTAAAGAAAGGCCTAAGCGTGGTTCGCGCTGAACTTGACGTCATCGACATAAAGATTTTGCGGGAACTGCAGTCAGATGGCCGCATGACCAACGTTGAGCTTGCCGACCGGGTGGGAATTTCAGCGCCGCCCTGCCTGCGCCGGGTGCGCAAGCTCGAAGAGGCTGGTGTCATCGAAGGATACCACGCGATGCTGAACAGCCCGAAGCTCGGGCTCGATCTCGTCGCCTTCTGCATGGTCGGCCTCAAGCATCAGTCCGAAGCCAATCTAAAGGCCTTTGCCGCTGCCACCGCCGAGTGGTCGCTGGTGCGCCAGGCGTGGATGGTTTCCGGCGACAGCGATTTCCTGCTGCATTGCGTGGCCCAAAACCTCACCCGTTTCCAGGATTTCGTTATCGAGGTACTGACGGCCAACGAGCATGTCGATACCGTTCGCACCATGCTGACGATCCGACAGGTGAAGAAGCTCGGGCTGGTAGAACTTTAAAAGCATTTCCAGGAAAAGTGTGAAGCGGTTTTCCGTCGGGAATGCGCATCAGAGAATAACGAGAGCATGCCGACTTAAATCGGCACGCTCGACCCGCGCCAGGCCTCGCTCAGCCACTCTGTATTGCCGATGCGGCGATACCATTTCTGTCCGCCGCCCTCAAAGGCCTCGCTCATTTTCGGATTGCCGGCGAAGACGACGATCTTTGCGCCCGGCGGCAGCTCAGGATCGCGCCAGAAGCTCTGGATATTGTGCGGTACGCAGGCGTTCTTGAAGCTCACGCACCATTCGCGCGGCCAGTATTGCAGATGTCCATGCGCTGCGAGCTGTGCGCTCTGGAACTGCTGGGAAATCTCGTAGTTCGACATGGCCGCCACCGGATCGGCGACGTAGGTGTCGAGAATATAGGCGTGGGCGCCGATCTCGTAGCGGAAGACCGAGCTGTTGCCGACTGAGGCCAGGAATTTGTCGCGGGTGGGTTTGAGTTTGCGCAGTGGCTTTGGCCGGAAAAGATCGTCGTCGCGGATGATGAAGAATTTGCCGGGATGCTGGAAAAGCGGCTCCAGATCGTCGACGATGACGAGGTCCAGATCGAGGAAGAGGGCGATGCCCCTGAGATCGGCAAGCTCGCGGCGGAAGAGCGCAAGCTTCTGCCAGCGGCGATCCTTGGCGCCCGCGGGCAGACCAAGCTCCGGCAGGGGGAAGGTTTCGATACCCGCGTCGAGGCCTGCCGCATTGTCGGTGAAGCAGACGTAACGATGCGGACGCTTCAGGTGCCGTTTGACGCCGCGATAGAGATTGTTGACGTATTCGGCGCCGTAGAGCGTTCCCCACTTCATGCAGAGCACGTTGACCAGGGTTTCGTTATTGTTTGCGGTCGATATCACCGTGTCCCTGCCTGCCTGATATGTCTGTTGTCACTCACGAACGGCTTACGCGTCGAGAAGCTGCTGGTAAATCCGGTTGATCGCCGTCGCTTCCTTTTCCAGCGCGAAATTTTCCTGCACGTGCCGCAGGGCTGTCTCACCCTGTGCAGCGGCGAGGGTGGGATCGGCAAGATAGGTGGCGATCGCTGTCGTCAGGGCGTCGCCATCGCCTGATGGTACGATGATGCCGTTCTCGCCGGACGCGATCATTTCGGCATAAGCGCCGGCGTCAGAGGCCACAACTGCTGTTTTCGAAGCCATGGCCTCCAGCGGCGTCAGGCCGAAGCCTTCGTTGCGGGAGGGGGCGACATAGAGCGTCAGGCGGCGATACCAGACCTTGATATCAGGCACTTCGCCGAGGAAGACGATGCGGTCGGTAAGACCGGCTGCAGCAATGTCTGCCTTCAGTTTGTCGGCGAATGCCGTATGTTCCGACGTGACGCGGCCGGAAATGACGGCTGTCCAGTCCGGATGCTGCGGCAAGAGCGCGATCATCGCCTGGACGAAAAGGTCCGTGCCCTTCTGATGGCGCACGCGGCCGAAGCAGCCGACGAGGTAACGGCCGGGCAGGCCGGTTGCGGCTATCGTGTCGTCAGCCCCCTCGGGCGGATGGAAAAGTTCGAGATCGACGCCGTGCTGGATGACTGTGTGCGGCACCTTGAGGAAGGAGCCGGAACGGCTGCTGGTGGCGATGACCGCATCCATCTGGCGGATAAGCCAGCGGGTATAGGACGTGTGGCGGCGCTGGGCGGCTGAGGTGAAGACGAGCTTCAGCGGCATGCGCAATACCTGCCGCATCAGGATACCCGCCGCCATTTCATTGTTGCGGCGCGCATGCCAGACGCGATGGCGGCGCCCGGCGGGCGCACGCCAGAGGCCTGATAGCTGCGGCCATTTCAGGCGCGGAAGCTGTGGCGGAAGACCGGGGCCGAGGGCTGCGATCCTGATCCCCAGCCGGATCTGGCAGGGGATCAACTGAACAATCGTGGACGTAACGCCGGAGAGCCGGCGTTTCAGGTTGGGCGCGATGATCTCGACGTCACTGATATCCGGCACTGGCTGCTCTCGCGGAGAAAGGCGCGGGCGATCAGCCCCAGGAAACGGAAAGGATTTCGTAGGCCTTCGAACCACCAGGGGCGTTGACTTCGATGGAGTCGCCGACTTCCTTGCCGATCAGCGCGCGAGCGATCGGGGAGGAGATGGAGATACGGCCCTGCTTCACGTCGGCTTCCTGATCGCCGACGATCTGATAGGTCTTTTCCTCTTCGGTGTCCTCGTCGACGAGCTTCACCTTGGCGCCGAACTTGATCTTGTCACCCGACATCTTGGAGAGGTCGATGATTTCGGCGCGCGCCGTCAGGTCTTCGAGCTCGGCGACGCGGCCTTCATTGTGGCTCTGCGCTTCCTTGGCGGCATGGTACTCGGCATTTTCCGAAAGGTCGCCATGGGCGCGCGCTTCCGCAATTGCCTCGATGATTCGCGGGCGCTCCTCCTGCTGACGCCAGCGCAGTTCTTCCTGCAACTTGACGAAACCACCCTGTGTCATCGGTACCTTATCAACCATTTTTTCGTCCTTCTCTCCCTGCGTCCACAGTTCTCGCAGACACAAAAGAAAACAGGTCCCGAAGAGAACTTCGGAACCGTGCTACAATCTTGGTTCGTCGGTTATAGCAGATCGGCACGCGCAATTTCCATAAAATTCGTATCGAAGGTTTCGACCTCACCCAGAAGTACCTGCTTTTGAAAGGAAGTTGGGTACTGACCTGCTTCTCCGTCTTGATTTTGCCATCGTGAACATTTAGTGAACATCCTTATGAAGAAGTCGCTTAAAGAACGATTGGCGATCCTTTCCGATGCCGCCAAATATGACGCTTCCTGCGCCTCAAGCGGCACGGTCAAACGCGATTCGACGGCATCAGGCGGATTGGGCTCGACTGAAGGTGCGGGAATTTGTCATGCCTATGCGCCGGATGGACGATGCATTTCGCTCTTGAAAATCCTGCTCACCAATTTCTGTATCTATGACTGCGCCTATTGCATCAATCGATCGTCCAGCAATGTCGAGCGTGCCCGCTTCACACCGGAGGAGGTCGTCTGGCTGACGCTGGAATTCTACCGGCGCAACTACATCGAAGGGCTGTTCCTCTCTTCCGGCATCATCCGTTCCTCCGATCATACGATGGAGGAAATGGTGCGCATCGTGCGGGAATTGCGGGTCTCCCATAATTTCCGCGGCTACATCCATCTGAAATCCATTCCCGATGCCTCAGCGCACCTGATCGAGGAGGCGGGCCTCTATGCGGATCGCCTGTCGCTCAACATCGAGCTGCCGACCGATAGCGGCATCAGCCGGTTTGCGCCGGAGAAAAAGCCCGCCAGCATCCGCCGCTCGATGGGCGATCTTCGGCTGAAGATCGAAGCGGCGGGCGAGCCGACGCTGCAGACGAAGAGGCGCAAACGGTTCGTGCCGGCCGGCCAGAGCACGCAGATGATCGTCGGGGCCGATGGCGCCAATGATGCGACGATCCTCTCTACCAGCGGTCAACTCTACAGCAGCTACGGGCTCAAGCGCGTCTATTATTCCGCCTTCAGCCCGATCCCCGACAGTTCGAAGAACCTGCCGCTCATCAAGCCGCCGCTGATGCGCGAGCATCGGCTGTATCAGGCCGATTGGCTCTATCGGTTTTACGGATTTGGCATCGACGAGATCACCTCGACGCAGGGCGGCGGTATGCTGGATCTCAATCTCGATCCCAAGCTTGCCTGGGCGCTCGGCCATCGCGGCGATTTCCCCGTCGACGTCAATCGCGCCGATCGCGAAAAGCTGCTGCGGGTGCCGGGGCTAGGCACCAAGACAGTGAAGGCGATCCTAAGCGAACGGCGGCAACGTCGTCTGCGGCTCGAGGATTTGTCGCGGCTCGGCGTGTCGATCCGCAAGGTGCAGGCCTTCATCACAGCCGAGGGCTGGACGCCGCACCGGCTGGTCGATCGGCCGGACTTGCGAGCCATGTTCGAACCGCAACCCGAACAATTGTCGTTGCTTTGATGCGCCGGGTCGTGCTGGAGGGCAGGGGCGATTTCGAGGAGTGGCGCAGGGCTGCCCGTGCTTTTGCGGCGGCCGGAATTCCGCCAGAGGAGATCGACTGGCAGGAGAAAAGCAGTGAGACGGGCTTTGCCTTCCAGCATGATGCCCTGCCGCCCGATCCACCCAGCAACGGCAAGCCGATGACTGTCCCGCCTGCCTTTATGGCACTGGCCGAAGCGGTGATCTGCCATAGTGATCGCAAGCGTTTTTCATTGCTCTACAACCTGCTATGGCGCTTGCAGGAGAACCGGCATCTGCTCGATCTGGCCTCGGATGAAGATGTGTCTCGCGCCCGGCTGATGCAGAAGAGCGTGCATCGCGACGCCCACAAGATGACCGCCTTCGTCCGCTTCAAGGAGGTTGCGACATCAGACGGCAGGCGGCGGAAATTCATCGCCTGGTTTGAGCCGGATCATTACATCGTGGCACGCAAGGCGCCTTTCTTCCAGCGCCGTTTCACCGACATGGACTGGTTGATCGTCACGCCGAAAGGATCGGCTGCCTGGGATGGCGAGCGGCTGACAACAAGCAATACGCCCTGCCAAAAGCCCGATATCAGCGATGCGACCGACGATCTCTGGCGCACCTATTACGCCAGCATCTTCAATCCGGCTCGGCTGAAGGTTAAGGCCATGCAGGCCGAGATGCCGAAGAAATACTGGAAGAACCTTCCGGAAGCCGATCTCATTCCGGGCCTGATCGCCGAGGCGGAAGCAAAAGTCCTCGCCATGGCCGAGCGTGAAGCGACCATGCCGCTTCCCTATCATAACCGTATTCAGGAAGCGGCGTCCCGGATGCCGGTGCCACAAATGGCGCCAGTCGGGACGCTGGAGGCATTGCGCGAGGAGGCAGCCGTCTGCAGTCGATGCCCGCTGCATGCGAAGGCGACGCAGACCGTCTTCGGTGAGGGTCCTGCCGATGCGGAGATCATGTTCGTCGGCGAGCAGCCGGGCGACCAGGAGGATCTTGCAGGCCGACCCTTCGTCGGTCCGGCCGGAAAGATTTTCGACGAGGCGATCACTGATGCCGGCATCGACCGGTCGAGGCTCTATGTCACCAATGCCGTGAAGCATTTCAAATACGAGCCGCGCGGCAAGCGGCGTATCCACCAGAAGCCCAATATGGGCGAAGTGCAGCATTGCCGCTGGTGGCTGAAGCTGGAACTCGATCTGGTGAAGCCAAAACTGATCGTGGCGATGGGCGCGACGGCGCTGTTTTCCCTGACCGGTGAGAAGCAGAAGCTGGGGGATGTCCGCGGGCGCCCGATTGCGATGGAGGAGGGGCGATCGCTCTTCGTCACCGTGCATCCCTCCTATCTGCTGCGGATTCCCGACGAGGAGAGGAAGGTGCAGGAGCTTGCCCGCTTCCGGCAGGACATGAATCTGATCAGGCATTTGGCGGCCTGAGTGCAGAAAGTGATTCACTGCGTTCCAGTGTTTTTGAAGAGGACGAGGATATGCTGCTCCCGATCCAAGAGCAGCAAACTCGGGGTATGTTCCGGACGAGGAGGCAATGCCTCCTTGCGGATCAGAAGTAGCTCTGCAGCGGGCGGACTTCGAGGTTGCCGGCCTTGAGCGCCTTGATCGCCTGAGCGGCAGCTTCGGCGCCGGCCATCGTGGTGTAATAGGGCACCTTCTGCATCAGCGTGGCGCGGCGCAGCGACTTGGAGTCCGAGATCGCCTTGTTGCCGTCGGTCGTGTTGATGACCAGCTGGACCTGGCGGTTGCGGATGGCGTCCTCGATATGCGGACGTCCCTCGAGAACCTTGTTGATCTTGGTCGCCTCGATGCCGTTCTCGCCGAGGAAGCGGGCAGTGCCGCCGGTCGCCAGCACCTTGAAGCCCTGTTCGACGAGGATGCGGATCGCCGGCAGAACGCGGGTCTTGTCGGCATCCCGTACGGACACGAAGACCGTGCCTTCACGCGGCAGTTCGACGCCGGCGCCGAGCTGCGACTTGGCGAAGGCCAGCGCGAAATCGGTGTCGAGACCGATGACTTCGCCGGTCGAGCGCATTTCCGGGCCAAGCAGCGTATCGACACCAGGGAAACGGGCGAAGGGGAAAACGGCTTCCTTGACGGCGATGTGCTTGAGCGCGCGCGGATCTGGCTTTTCGCCATAGGCCGCGAAGGTCGCATCGAGCTTCTCGCCGGCCATGACGCGGGCGGCGATCTTTGCGATCGGCGCGCCGATGGTCTTGGCGACGAAAGGCACGGTGCGCGAGGCGCGCGGGTTGACTTCGAGCACGTAGACCGTGCCGTCCTTGATGGCGAACTGCACGTTCATCAGGCCGCCGACATTGAGCGCCTTGGCCATGGCCTTGGCCTGACGTTCCAGCTCGTCGAGCATCTCGTTCGAAAGCGTGCGGGGTGGCAGCGAACAGGCGCTGTCGCCCGAATGGATGCCGGCTTCCTCGATATGTTCCATGATGCCGGCGATGTAGACGTCGGTGCCGTCGGAGAGGCAATCGACATCGACTTCGATAGCGTTGCTGAGGTAGCTGTCGAAGAGCAGCGGGTTCTTGCCAAGCAGGGTGTTGATCTGGCCGGTCTTGTCGTTCGGGTAGCGCTGCTTGATATCCTCGGGCACGAGTTCCGGCACGGTGTCGAGTAGGTAGCTCTGCAGCTGGCTTTCCGCATGCAGAATCTGCATGGCGCGGCCGCCGAGAACGTAGGAGGGGCGCACGACCAGCGGGAAGCCGATTTCGCTTGCGACGAGGCGGGCCTGCTCGACGGAATAGGCGATGCCGTTGTTGGGCTGATTGAGGTCGAGCTTCATCAGCAACTTCTGGAAGCGGTCGCGATCTTCGGCGAGGTCGATCATGTCGGGCGCGGTGCCAAGGATCGGGATGCCGTTCTTTTCGAGCGCTTCGGCGAGCTTCAGCGGCGTCTGGCCGCCGAACTGGACGATAACGCCGACGACTTCGCCGCTTTCCTGTTCGGCGCGGAGGATCTCGATCACGTCTTCGGCCGTCAGTGGCTCGAAGTAGAGGCGGTCCGATGTGTCGTAGTCGGTCGAAACCGTTTCCGGATTGCAGTTGATCATGATCGCTTCATAACCGGCATCCTTCAGCGCGAAGGCGGCATGGCAGCAGCAATAGTCGAATTCGATGCCCTGGCCGATACGGTTTGGGCCCCCGCCGAGGATGACGACCTTTTTCCGGTCTGAGACCTGGGCTTCGGAGCGGGCAATGCCGACGAAGGGCGTCTCGTAGGTCGAATACATGTAGGCGGTCGGCGAGGCGAATTCGGCAGCGCAGGTATCGATGCGCTTGAAGACCGGGCGAACGTTCAGCGCGTTGCGAACTTCGGCCACTTCCTTCGGACGCTTGTTGGCAAGCGTCGCCAGACGCGCGTCGGAAAAGCCCATCGCCTTCAGCATGCGCAGGTTTTCGGCATCACCGGGCAGGCCGTGCTCGCGAATGCGGGCCTCCATGTCGACGATGTTCTTCAGTTGGGCGAGAAACCACGGGTCGATCTTGCAGCCTTCGTGTACTTCTTCGATGCTCATGCCCTGGCGTAGTGCCTGGGCGACCATGCGCAGGCGGTCGGGCGTCGGCGTGCCGATTGCGGCGCGGATGGCGTTCTGGCTGGATTCGCCTTCTTCGACGCCGGGGATTTCGATTTCGTCGAGGCCGGTAAGGCCGGTTTCGAGGCCACGCAACGCTTTCTGGAGGGATTCGGCAAAGGTGCGTCCGATAGCCATCACTTCGCCGACCGACTTCATCGCCGTCGTCAGGACAGGCGAGGCGCCGGGGAATTTCTCGAAGGCGAAGCGCGGGATCTTGGTGACAACATAGTCGATCGACGGTTCGAAGGAGGCGGGGGTAGCGCCGCCGGTGATGTCGTTGTCGAGTTCGTCCAGCGTGTAGCCGACGGCGAGCTTGGCCGCGACCTTGGCGATCGGAAAGCCGGTGGCCTTCGATGCCAAGGCGGAGGAGCGCGATACGCGCGGGTTCATTTCGATGACGACGAGGCGGCCGTCCTTGGGATTGACGGCGAACTGCACGTTCGAGCCGCCGGTCTCAACGCCGATCTCGCGCAGAACCGCGATCGAGGCGTTGCGCATCATCTGGTATTCCTTGTCCGTCAGCGTCAGCGCCGGGGCGACGGTGATCGAGTCGCCGGTATGGACGCCCATCGGATCGATATTCTCGATCGAGCAGATGATGATGCAGTTGTCCGCCTTGTCGCGGACGACCTCCATCTCATATTCCTTCCAGCCGAGCACCGATTCCTCGATCAGCACTTCCGTGGTCGGCGAGGCATCGAGGCCGCCGCCGACGATTTCGAAGAATTCCGAGCGGTTGTAGGCAATGCCGCCGCCGGTGCCGCCCATGGTGAAGGAGGGGCGGATGATGGCCGGCAGGCCGACGACGTCGATCGCCTGCGCGGCGATTGCCATGGCATGACTGATATAGCGCTGCTTGCGGTCGGTCTCTCCGAGGTTCCACTGGTTTTCGAGTTCGTCGAGCGCCTTGTCGAGTTCCGGACCCGAGAAACCCTCGCGCAACTTGGTGCGTTCGGCCTCATGCGTCTTGCGGTCGGCATCCTTGATGTCGGTGGCGTTGGCCAGCATCGATTGCGGCGTTTCGAGGCCGATCTTGGCCATCGCCTCGCGGAAGAGGGCGCGGTCTTCGGCCTTGTCGATCGCGGCAGGCTTTGCGCCGATCATCTCGACATTATAGCGGTCGAGCACGCCCATGCGCTTCAGCGAAAGAGCGGTATTCAGTGCGGTCTGGCCGCCCATGGTAGGCAGCAGCGCGTCGGGGCGTTCCTTGGCGATGATCTTGGCGACGACCTCAGGCGTGATCGGCTCGACGTAAGTAGCGTCGGCGAGGCCGGGATCGGTCATGATCGTTGCCGGGTTGGAGTTGACGAGGATGACGCGGTAGCCTTCCTCTTTCAGCGCCTTGCAGGCCTGGGTGCCGGAATAGTCGAATTCGCAAGCCTGGCCGATGACGATCGGTCCCGCGCCGATGATGAGGATCGATTTGATGTCTTGGCGCTTCGGCATGGGCGATATCCATTTCTAGCTGCGCAAAAAGCCGGCCAGGGTGGGAGGGCACCGGGTCGGGTCGCGCATTGAGGGTCTTTTCAGGCTAGAAGCGGCTTATAGGCAAATGTTTTTGCAAACGGAACCCCATAAATCACGGAATCGACAGGAATCCCGGATCGCTTTTGGGGGCCTATTGCCCGGCAGGTATCGCCAACGTGCGAATCTCGCCGCCGGGGGCCGGATTGGCGATCGCATTGGGCGTCTGTTCGAGCGTGATCCGGCGCGAAATCAATGGCTCAACCTTGATCGCACCCGTCGCGATGAGATCGGCAGCGCGCTGGTGCGTGAAGGGGTTGAGGAAAGAGCTGACGAGGTTTACCTCGCGGAACAAGAGGTCGAAGGGTTCGATCTCTATCTTTGCACCTTGCGGCATGACGCCAAGGATGACGGCAGTGCCGCCGCGTCTTGCGAGCCGTGGTGCCTGTATCATTGTTTCCGGCACGCCGGCGCATTCGAAGACGACGTCGGCTCCGCCAGGAAGCAATCCGCCGTCGCCGGTAATGCCGCTGATGGTATCCGCCTGCGACGGGTCGACGGTCGCGGTGGCACCAAGTTTTTCAGCGAGCGCGCGTTTGTCCGCATTACGGGTGACGAGAAGAATGCGCGTCGCACCGGCAAGCCGGGCAAGCTGGACGGTGAGCAGGCCGATCACGCCGCCGCCGAGCACGATGACGGAAGCGCCGGTCCTGATATTGGCGAGATCTACGGCGTGCAGGCAGCAGGCGAGAGGCTCGCAAAAGGCGCCGTGCAGCGGATCGAGTTCGAGCGGCAGCGCGAATGCCTGGCTTTGCGGCATGCAGACGTATTCAGCGAAACCGCCGTCGCGGTGGATGCCGATCGCCTGCAGGTTCCGGCAGAGATTGACGCGGCCATTGTGGCACTCCTCGCAACGGCCGCAGGCGATATTGGGATCGCCGGTCACGCGCATGCCGGAACGGAAGCTGGTGACCTCGGGTCCGACCGCTTCGATGATGCCGGCGAATTCATGGCCGAGGGTTACCGGTGGATGGGAGGGGAATTCGCCGAGGAAAAGATGCCGGTCGGTGCCGCAGATGCCGCAAGCTTCGATGCGCACCAGCAGGTCGCCCGGTCCGGGAACGGGCTTTTCGACCTCGCGCATATACAGTTTTCCGGTCGCTTCCAGGCGCACAGCTTTCATCGACATCCTCCTGCAGATCTCCTCACCATCAGGAAGCGGGAAAGCTGGAGTCGCGTCAAGCAGTTGCCGGCATTTCTTCAGCCGAAGCGTCGGCGGGGCCGGAAGCTGGCGGGCGATCCTTGCCGCGCGGCGGCACGATATCCACACGCATCGCCGGATCGTATCGGGCATGTATTTCGGCGGCATCGTCGTTGCGGGCCTTGCCACGCTGCTGCCGGGCCGGTTGATGAATGCGGTCGCCTTCTCCGGCAACAGCTGGCTGGCCGCAGCGGTGTTCGGGCTGGTCGTCGCTGCGATTTTTGGCGCTATCCGCTTTCGTGCGCGCCGCAGCCGGGCGGCGTGAGGAAGCGGCTGGAATTCGTCCTCGCACCGGATATATAACTTACTCCTGAGAGCATGCATGGCGCGCATCGCCGGGGAGATCGAAGATGGAATGGAAAGGCCGGCGTCAGTCCGACAATATCGAGGATCGCCGTGGCGATCCCTCCGGTGGTACGGGACGCAATCCCTTCGGCCGCGGTGGCGGCTTCAGTTTTCCATCGGGCGGCGGTGTCGGCCGTCGCGGTGGCGGGCTCAGCATCGGCATGATCATTTTCCTCGTCGTCATCTACCTGATCTTCAAGGCGATGGGCATCGATCTCATGCAGGTGATGGATGGCGGTGGTGGCTCAATGGGCGATTCCGGCTATTCGCAGAGCGAATCTTCCTCACAGGCGCCCGCAAATGACGAGATGACGGCCTTTGTGCGCACGGTTCTTGCCGAGACCGAAGATACCTGGCATGGCATCTTCCAGTCCCAGGGCAAGGATTACGAAGAACCGCGCCTCGTGCTCTTCTCCGGCCAGACGCAATCAGCCTGCGGTTTCGCCTCGGCTGCGACTGGTCCCTTCTATTGCCCCGGTGATCACAAGGTTTATCTCGACACGGCCTTCTTCCAACAGCTTTCCGACCAGTTCGGCGCATCCGGCGATTTCGCCGAAGCCTATGTGGTCGCCCATGAGGTTGGCCACCATGTGCAGAACCTGCTCGGCATCCTGCCGAAGTTCAATCAGGCGCGCCAGAGCATGAGCGAGGCCGACGCCAACAAGATGTCGGTTCGTGTCGAACTGCAGGCGGATTGCTTTGCCGGTATCTGGGGCAAATATACGCAGCAGAAGGGTATTCTCGACGCCGGCGATCTGGAGGAAGCGCTGAATGCCGCCCAGCAGATCGGCGACGATACGCTGCAGAAGCGCTCGCAGGGCTATGTCGTGCCTGAGAGTTTCAACCACGGCACGTCGGCCCAGCGCGCGCGCTGGTTCAAGCGCGGTTTCGACAGCGGACAGCTTGCGGCCTGCGATACATTCTCCAACCCGATCTGAGTTCGAGAGCCGGCACCCAGCCTCAAGGGCAGGGTGCCGGGACGTCGGGGCAGCTTACTTTTCGCTGTCCATGTGCTTGAGCTGGGCTTCCGGATAGCGGGCGCCCTTGGCGGCACCTTTCGGCACGGCGCGTTCGATGGCGGAGAGGTCGTCGTCGGTCAGTTCGACCGCGCGGGAGCCGAGCGCTTCCGTCAGGCGGTCGCGGCGGCGGGCGCCGACCACCGGCACGATATCCTTGCCCTGTGCCGCCACCCAGGCGATTGCGACCTGGGCGACCGAGGCGCCCTTGAGGATGGCGATCTTCCTGAGTTCTTCCACCAGAGCGAGGTTCTCATCGATATTGCCTTCTTGAAAGCGGGGGCTGACGGCGCGGAAATCGCCTTGTCCGTGCTGGCCCTTCTGCCAGTGGCCGCTGATGAGGCCGCGCGACAGCACGCCATAGGCGGTGATGGAAATACCGAGTTCGCGGGTCGCCGGCAGGATTTCATCCTCGATGCCGCGGGAAATCAGCGAATATTCGATCTGCAGGTCGGCGATGGGTGCCACGGTGGCGGCCCGGCGGATCGCATCGGCGCCGACTTCGGAAAGCCCGACTTGGCGGACATAACCCGCCTTGATGAGATCGGCGATGGCGCCGACCGTTTCCTCGATCGGAACGTTCGGATCGAGGCGGGCGGGACGGTAGATATCGATGTAATCGACACCGAGTCGCTGCAGCGTATAAGCGAGGAAGTTCTTCACCGCGATCGGGCGGGCGTCGTAACCGTTCCAGCCATTCGAGGGATCGCGCAGCGCGCCGAACTTGACGCTGATGACGACGTCCTCGCGCTTGCGGCCTTTCAGCGCTTCGCCGATCAGCATTTCATTGTGGCCCATGCCATAGAAATCGCCGGTATCGAGCAGGTTGACGCCGACATCCAGCGCGGCATGAATGGTTGCAATGCTTTCAGCGCGATCGGACGGACCGTACATGCCCGACATGCCCATGCAGCCGAGGCCGATGACCGAAACTTCCGGGCCGGTCTTTCCCAAACGATAGGTCTGCATCTTCTTCTCCTTCAGCGCCCCGATGGCGTCTTCGGATGCGGTTTTACCGCTGTTAACTCTGTGCGATAATCCGGATAGTTTCGAACAGGCCGTACGGGTCAATGCACAATGGACGATCTTCCCCTCAGTGATCTGGATGCCTTTGCTGCAATTGCAAGGGAGCGCAGTTTTCGGTCTGCGGCCCGTAAGCGCGGCGTTTCCGCGTCCTCCTTAAGCGATTCTCTGCGGCGGCTGGAAGAACGGCTCGGCGTGCGGCTTCTCAACCGCACGACGCGTTCCGTGACACCGACGGCAGCCGGAGAGCGGTTGCTCGAACGGCTGTCCCCGGCGCTTTCGGAAGTCGCTGCCGCGCTTGGTCAGCTCGACAGTTTCCGCGATAAACCGGCGGGCACTCTGCGGCTCAATGTGCCAAGCATAGTCGTGAAGCTTTTCATGGCCGGACTCGCCGCACGGTTCCTCGCGCTCTACCCGCAGATCACGCTGGAGATCATAGCCGACGATAATTTCATCGATGTGCTGGCCGCCGGTTTCGATGCCGGTGTTCGTTATGATGAGAGGCTGGAACGCGACATGATTGCCGTGCCAATCGGCCCACGCAGGCAGCGCTATGTGACGGCTGCCTCTCCTGCCTATCTCGAGAGGCGAGGCGTACCGCAGCACCCGCGGGATCTGCTGGAGCATAGCTGTATCCGCCATCGCTTCCTGAGCGGCGCCTCTCTTGCATGGGAGTTCGAACGCGGCGATGAGACGCTGGTCATCACTCCGTCCGGTCCGATCATCGCCAATGCGGCGGAGATGGAAATTGAAGCGGCGCTTGCCGGGCTTGGCATCATCCACACGTTCGAAGAGCTGCTGACGCCCGGCATAGCGGATGGCCGGCTGATGCCCATTTTAAGCGAATGGGGTAGCGAATTTTCCGGCCCCTCCCTCTATTATCCGAGCCGCCATCAGATGCCCGCGCCGCTGCGGGCTTTTGTGGATTTTGTGCGGATGGAGCAACGGAAAAGTGTCTGAACCATCTGTTTTGGCGGCCCCGCCATCAAAACATTGAAATGTTCACGTATTGTTTCGGCTATTTCAATCGGCTATGTCATATACTCGGCGACGAGATCGTCTTTTCAGAAAATACCGGCTGTAGAGATGTCTCATGCTTGATCCGAAATTCGTTCGCCGCGGCCTTTTCCTGGTCTTCATCATTCTCTTTCTGGATATTATCGGCATTGCCATCATCATGCCGGTGCTGCCCGTTTTTCTGGAGGAGTTGACGGGTGGCACGGTCAGCGATGCGGCCGTCGACGGCGGCTGGCTGATGCTGATCTATTCGCTGATGCAGTTCCTGTTTGCGCCGCTGCTCGGAAACTTGAGCGACCGTTTCGGGCGCCGCCCGATCCTGCTGCTCTCCGTGCTGACCTTCGCGTTCGATAATTTCATCTGCGCCATTGCCACCAGCTACTGGATGCTCTTCGTCGGCAGGGTGCTCGCGGGCATCAGCGGCGGCAGTTTCGCCACCTGCTCGGCCTATATCGCCGACATCAGCAATGAGGAGAACCGCGCCAAGAATTTCGGCCTGATCGGCATCGCCTTCGGTGTCGGTTTCACGGTCGGCCCCGTTATCGGCGGCTTCCTAGGCGAGTTCGGGCCGCGCGTGCCGTTCTTCGGTGCGGCCGCGCTTTCCTTCATCAATTTTGTCGCCGCCTGTTTCCTGCTGCCGGAGACGCTGGAAGCGAAGAACCGCCGCACCTTCGAATGGAAGCGAGCAAACCCGCTCGGCGCTTTGCGGCAGATGCGGCACTATCCCGGCATCGGCTGGGTTTGCCTCGTCATGTTCCTGTTTTTCCTCGCCCATGCCGTCTATCCCTCGGTCTGGTCCTTCGTCTCGACTTTCCGTTACGGCTGGAGTGAAGGGCAGATCGGCCTGTCCCTCGGCATCTACGGGATCGGCGCAGCTCTCGTCATGGGACTCGTTCTTCCGCGTGTCGTCCCTGTTCTCGGTGAATGGAAGACGGCGCTGCTTGGCCTGTGTTTCTCGATGACCGCTCTCACAGGCTATGCCTTCGCCTGGGAGGGCTGGGTCGTCTATGCCGTGATCGTATTGACGGTCATGGAGAATGTCGCGGATCCGCCGCTTCGCAGCATTGCGGCCGGCAAGGTGCCGCCTTCGGCACAGGGCGAGCTGCAGGGCGCGCTCACCAGCATCAGCAGCATCACGACGATTATCGGCCCGCTGATCTTCACGCAGATGTTCGGCTATTTCACCAAGCCGGACGCGCCGGTCATCTTCGCCGGTGCGCCCTTTCTCTTGGCAGCGTTTTTCATTCTTTTCGCGGCAGTTGTATTCCTGATGCGGGTGACGACGGCGAAGACGCCGGCAGGCGCTTTCAACGCCGCCGAGTGATCTATCAAAATCAGTGAAGCCATGATGAATTTTTCAGCATCTGCCCGTTTCAGGGTGGTTCTTTGCGCTATTTTGCTCTAAGGCGACAGGATATTTGCCGTAATATGGCCCAAACAGATTCAATTACAGGAAGAGTGTCATGGACACGCCGATCGAGGTGCGCGCCGCCGCGCCTGCCACCGACAACCGCTGGTCTGCGCATTTCCGCGCCACGCTGATGCTCGGCGTGCCGTTGATCGGTGCCCAACTGGCGCAGTTCGGCATCGGCATGACCGACGTTATGATCGTCGGCCAGCTCGGAGCCGAGCATTTGGCTGCCATGGTGCTTTCGGCGCAGTTCCTGTTCACGATCCTGATCTTCGGTTCGGGTTTTGCGATTGCCGTCATTCCGATGGTGGCGCAGGCCTATGGCCGCGGCGACGTGGTGACGGTGCGCCGGTCGCTGCGCATGGGTATCTGGGTGGTCATCTGCTACTGGCTGCTGATGCAGCCGGCCTTCTTCAATTCCGAGGCGATCTTGCAGTACTTCGGTCAGAAGCCGGAGGTCGCGAAGCTCGCCCATGGCTATATCGTCATCGGTCAGTTCGGCGTGCTGCCGGGCCTGCTCTACAATGTGATGCGCGCACTCGTCAGCGCCATCGGCAAGGCCGGCGTCATTCTCCAGGTCACCATCGCCATGCTGGTGCTGAATGCGATCGGCGCTTACATCCTGGTGCTCGGTCATTTCGGCCTGCCGGTCATGGGCCTTGAAGGTGCTGCCATCGTATCTGTTGCGGTGCAGGCGGCCGGTTTCCTGTTCATTCTGTCCTACGTGCAGAGCAGGGAGGAGACGCGGCGCTACGAGATCTTCGTGCGTTTCTGGAAGCCGGACTGGCATGCCTTCTTCGAGGTCATCCGCTTGGGCTTGCCGATCAGCATCACCATCCTGGCCGAAGTCAGCCTGTTCACCGCCGCCTCGCTGCTGATGGGCCATATCGGCACGATCGAACTTGCAGCCCACGGCATTGCCCTGCAGTGGGCTTCGATGGCCTTCATGATCCCGCTCGGTCTTGGCCAGGCGGCAACCGTCCGCGTCGGCGTTGCGCACGGGCAGGGCGATCACGCCGGTCTGGTGCGGGCTGCGATCACCGTGCTGATCATCGCCAGTGTTGCCGCGATCATCGGCAGCATCATCTTCGCGACCATACCGCAGGTTCTCGCGCGCCTGTTCCTCGATGTCAGCCTGCCGGAGGCGCCTCAGGTGCTGGCCTATGCCGGTCCGCTGATCATCATTGCCGGCCTCTTCCAGTTCGTCGACGGCCTGCAGGCAATCGCCAGCGGCTTGTTGCGCGGACTGAAGGATGCGCGCGTGCCGATGATCATGGCGCTGATCGCCTATTGGCCGATCGGTTTCTTCCTCGCATGGGCCTTTGCCTTTCCGTTCGGTTTCGGCGGGCTCGGCATCTGGTACGGCTTCCTCGTCGGGCTTGCGGCCGCTGCCGCCATGCTCTGCGCGCGCTTCTATATCCTCGTTCGCCGGGAAGGGGTCGCGGCCGGCGCGTAGGCCGGCCGTTTTTTTGTCAGGCAGCCACTGGCTTGTAGCTGGCGAGATCGGCGCGAATGCCAAGGCGCGCAAACATTTCCTGCGGGTCGAAATTGGCCGCCTTGTGGGCTGCGGCGACAACTGCCCGCACACGCTCGACAACATCGGCGCTTTCCCACTCGGCAACTGTTACAAAATTGAATTCGCCGGGGCCGGCAACCTGTTCCAGCACCGCATGATTGACGAAGCCTTCCTGGGCTTCCAGCACCTTATGGGTCATCATCACTTTGACGAGAAATTCCTCGCGCGCCGCAGCCGGCACGACGAATTTGTCTATTCTGTAGAAAGCTCCGCTCATCCAGTTTCTCCTGCATCTGATGTGTTGCAGGCACTTCTGTAATTCCTCAAGTTATGTTGAGGTCAATATGCGGACAAAGAAAAAGGCCCGCTTGAATGGGCCTTGAACTGATATCAGCGTTCGGCGAGTGCCGGTTCGCCCTTCTTCTCGCGCACCATGTTGACGAAGCGGCGGAAGAGGTAGTGGCTGTCCTGCGGACCGGGGGAGGCTTCCGGATGATGCTGGACGGAGAAGACCGACTTGCCGAGAACGCGCAGGCCGCAATTCGTACCGTCGAACAGCGAAACGTGAGTCTCCTCAACACCTTCGGGCAACGACTTCGTATCGACCGCGAAGCCGTGGTTCATGGAGACGATCTCGACCTTGCCGGTCGTGTGGTCCTTGACGGGATGGTTTGCGCCGTGATGGCCCTGGTGCATCTTCTCGGTCCTGGCGCCGAGTGCCAGGCCCAGCATCTGGTGGCCGAGGCAGATGCCGAAGACCGGGATATCGGTGCTGATCAGTTCCTTGATGACTGGCACGGCATATTCGCCAGTGGCGGCTGGGTCGCCCGGGCCATTCGACAGGAAGATCCCATCCGGCTGAAGGGCGAGCACATCCTGTGCACTCGCCGTTGCCGGCATGACCGTGACCTTGCAGTCGAGACCGGCGAAGAGGCGCAGGATATTGCGCTTCACGCCGTAATCCAGGCAGACGACATGATACTTGCTGTCAGCGGCGGCGAGTTCGCCGTAACCTTCGTTCCAGATCCAGGGGGTCTGCGACCATTGCGAGGACTGCCCGGACGACGCGATCTTGGCAAGGTCGAGGCCTTCGAGGCCGCTCCAGGCCTTGGCTTCTGCCTTCAACGCGTCCACATCGAAGTTGCCTGTGGGGTCATGGGCGATAACGGCGTTCGGAGAGCCGTTTTCGCGAATCCAGGCGGTCAGCGCGCGCGTGTCGATGCCGCAGAGGCCGACGATGCCGCGGGCCTTAAGCCAGGCGTCGAGGTGCTTTGCGGCACGATAGTTCGAGGGTTCGGTGATATCGGCCTTGAAGATCACCCCGACTGCGCCGTGGCGGGCAGCCGGCGTCAGGTCTTCGATGTCTTCTTCGTTGGTGCCGATATTGCCGACATGGGGGAAGGTGAAGGTAACGATCTGGCCGAGATAGGAGGGGTCGGTCAGGATTTCCTCGTAACCGGTCAGCGCGGTATTGAAGACCGCCTCGGCCTGGACCTTGCCGGTGGCGCCGATGCCCTTGCCTTCGATGACGGTGCCGTCGGCGAGAACGAGCAGGGCGGTCGGCTTTTCGGTTGTCCAGGGTGCTGTCGCGGTCATCTTCATCCCGTTTCCGGCGGGCTCTTGCGTTCGGTAACGCTGGCCGGCCATTTGATCTCGCAGGTGCAGGCGCGCGGCTTTGGCCGCGTTTGACGCCTGATCACGAATTTTGGTGCAGGTGGCGGTAGATAGCCACGCTCTTTGCCTAGGTCAATCTTTGTACCGCAGATTGCTGCACTTTTCCTGCTGATATTGCCGGGATTCTCGCAATTTATTTGATCCCACGCATCAGCCTGGTTTATGAAGCGCCATTCTAAAGCGGCGGTCCAAGAGACGGATTCGTCGCTCCAGGTTTTTGTTCAAGCATCGGACCACCCGAAAACCGCTTCGCACTTTTCGGTGCGATGCTCCAGAAGGAGTAACGACATGCTGCGCGATCAACTCAGCACCCAGCTCAAAGAGGCCATGAAGGCGAAGCAGACGGAGCGTCTTGGCACCATCCGCCTCATCCAGGCGGCGATCAAGGATCGCGACATCGCCAATCGCGGCGTCGGCAAGGAAGAGGCTGGTGACGACGAAGTGCTGCAGATCCTCGCCAAGATGGTGAAACAGCGCGACGAGTCGGCAAAGATCTACGAAGAGAACGCTCGTCCCGAGCTTGCAGCCAAGGAGCGTGCCGAAATCACCTTTATCCAGGACTTCATGCCCAAGCAGCTTTCCGACGACGAGGTGCGCGCAAATATTGCTGCCATCATCAAGGATGTCGGCGCCGAAGGCCCGAAGGACATGGGCAAGATAATGGCTGCCCTGAAAGAGCGCTACGCCGGCCAGATGGACTTTGCCAAGGCCTCCGGCACCGTCAAAGAGCTGCTGAAATAAGACGTCTTGCCTGCGGTTGTTCTTCGACCGCAGGCCCAAGCACCGTTTCGGCGCCAGCGTCGATAATGGCGAATTTCGCCGCCTGATAATTCCAATATTCGAGCACGAAGCCGCGGGAGAGCCAGAAATCGCCCTTTCTCGGCGGCTCGGTCCAGCCCACGCTTCCCATATCCGCCGCCTGCGTGAGCAGGCGCTTTAGGTGCGTATTGGAAATCATGAACTGATCGCGTATCTCGCGCAGCGACAGTGGACCGACGGCGACGCGGTCGGCGGAACGGGGAAAGTCCGGCAGGCGCGAAATCAGATAGTCCATGACGAGGCCGCCGGAATTGGCCCAGTTGAAGAGGTTGAAGGTGGCGCCAGGGTCACGGACAGCTTCAGTCTCGATGATCTTTCTGGCAATGACCGGCTGCAGGCGCGCGATCAATTTGGGATCGGTCGTCAGATTTTCCGCGCGGCTACCGCCATCGAGGCTATCGAGAATCATCAGGTGGGCGGTCAGCCATTTGGTGAAATGGTGTTCGGCCGTTTCCGTCGGTTCGAGAAAGCGGGTGCGTTTGTCGTCGCCCGGAACGGGGCGCAGGAAGCGATAGGCCAGCATTTCCTGCACGAAGGCGGCTGCGGTGTTGCGGCTGGCGATCTTGTTCTGGATGACGAAATCGATGAAGCGGCCGGAGTAAAGGCCGCGCTTCTCATCACCGGGATAGCCATAATAAAGAGCAAAGCCCGCATGCGCCATCAACCAGCGCTGTTGTGCTGCGAATATCGATGCAATACGCGGGCTCTCGCGATAGATCGCGAGCATTTGATTGGCACAATGAAGAATTGCAGCAAGAAAATTATCATCGGCTGCAAGTTTTTCTGCGGTGTAGGCCATAGCGCTGTCCAGGAGTTTTGCGCATTCATTTGCCACGCCTATTGGAAGTGTCAATGCTTTTGTATTTTAGGGGTTAATCAGTAAGGTAAAGCTCAATAAAAGCCACGGCGAAGAGCCCTGAGCATTTCCGGTTTTCTCCGAAAGACGGAAATACTCCGTCGCTTTGCTTTTACGCAATTCCGGACGCAAAACCGCAGCGCACTTTTGCTGAAATTGCTCCCAAAAATAAGAAGGCAGGAGCTGGGGGCGCTCCTGCCTTCTTGCTCTTTGCTTCCGTCGGCGACGCAGGGTCGAAACCCAAGCCGGCGGGTATTTGCAAAGGCACCCTTGCGAGGCGGCGCCGGGGGTAGGGATGGTGCCTCGCTCGGGGATCGCTTTGTTGAGACCGAACTTATTGCGACGCCCCGGCTTATTCAAATTACAAAAATATAATAATCCCGAATCCGACCTTCCGGATTGTGTATACGGACGCGTGTGGCGCTCTTCCGGGAGGGTAATCAAAACTGGCCATTTCTTTTTTAAATTATTGTTTTCACTTTGTCTTTCGAAGCGACGGGCTCTCGCGGCGTGGATGAAACCGGTGCCTCGAAAATTGAGAGATGTCAAAAATGTCGCACCCCCTGCGCGATGCCGATAACGCGTTGTTGAATGGCGCCGGCAAGCGTTTGTGACAGTGTCTCCCGCCCTGTGAAAAGCGGGACTTACGGCAGAAGTTTCGTGGCGCGGCGCGGCAAAGCTGCTTATATGGAGGTTCTGCAAGAGGTAGAGATGCGCTTTTCCCCCACCTTCCTGGACGATATCCGCGATCGCGTTCCCATTTCGAACGTGATTGCGCGGCGCGTGAGCTGGGACAAGCGCAAGACCAACGTTTCGCGCGGCGACTATTGGGCCTGCTGCCCCTTCCATGGCGAGAAGTCGCCGAGCTTCCACTGCGAAGACCGCAAGGGGCGCTACCATTGTTTCGGCTGCGGCGTGACCGGTGACCATTTCCGCTTCCTGACCGAACTCGAAGGCCAGAGTTTCCCAGAAGCCGTGCAGACGATTGCCGACATGGCCGGCGTGCCGATGCCGGTTGCCGATCCGCAGATGGAAAAACGCGAGAAGGAGCGCACGTCGCTTCTCGACGTCATGGAAATGGCGACGCAGTTCTTTCAGGGCCAGTTGCAGACGGCGAATGGCGCGCGAGCACGCGCCTATCTGCGCGAACGCGGGCTGACGGGCCGTACCATCGAGACCTTCCGGCTGGGTTTTGCGCCTGACAGCCGCAATGCGCTGAAAGAATTTCTGGCGGGCAAGGGCGTGCCCAAGGAGCAGATCGAGGCCTGCGGGCTTGTCGTGCACGAGAATGTGCCTGTTTCCTACGACCGGTTCCGCGACCGCATCATGTTCCCGATCCTGTCCTCCCGCGAGAAGGTCATTGCCTTCGGCGGCCGCGCCATGTCGCCGGATGCGCCTGCGAAGTACCTCAATTCGAATGAGACCGAGCTCTTCCACAAGGGCAATGTGCTTTACAATTTCGCCCGTGCGCGGCGCTCGATGCAGGGGGCTAATGGCGAAGGCACGATCATCGCCGTCGAAGGCTACATGGATGTGATCGCGCTGCATCAGGCGGGCATCGAGAATGCCGTGGCACCGCTCGGTACCGCGCTGACGGAAAACCAGCTCGACCTGCTCTGGAAGATGACGTCGCAGCCGGTGCTCTGCTTCGATGGCGACGGCGCCGGTATTCGTGCCGCCAACCGCGCCGCCGATCTGGCACTGCCGCATCTGAAGCCGGGACGCAGCGTGCGTTTCGCTCTGCTGCCTGATGGCAAGGATCCCGATGATCTCGTGCGTCAGGACGGCAGGGCACCTTTCGACAAGGTCATGGCGCAGGCAAAACCGCTTTCGGAGATGCTCTGGGATCGCGAGGCGAGAAACGGCACTTTCGATACGCCGGAAGCGCGCGCCGAGCTGGAAGCGCGGTTGAAACAGCTCGTTGCCGTCATTGGTGACGAGAATGTGCGCCGCCATTACCAGCAGGATATGCGCGACCGGCTGAACAGCTTCTTCCAACCGCAGTTCCAGAATCGCGGCGGCGATCGTCGCAACTTCGGTGGCGGCGGCAATTTCGGTGGTGGCAGCAATTTTGGTAGGGGCGGCAATTTCCGTGGGCAGAAGGAGCAGGGCGGGAAGGCCGGAGGACCTCGAACGCAGGCGTTCGCATCGGATCGCCTGACCCGTTCGGGCCTCGTGCGTGGCCATCAGGAAAATGCGGCGCTCCGTGAGTGTGTGCTGGCGCTGACTGTCGTCAACCATCCCGCGCTGATGCTTGACGACTATGACGAGATCGCTGCCATCGATTATGACAATCGCGATCTGCAGAAGCTCTGGTCGGCGATGCTGGGAGCGGCTGCCATTGTCGCGGGGCCGCATCTGACACGTGATTACCTGTTGGAGTGCCTCGATGTCGCGGGCTTCGGTTCGCTCCTGAAGAACCTTGATCAGCAGGTGCGTAATGCCCGGCTCTGGACGGCCACCGAGCAGGCAGCGATGGAAGATGCCCGCGAGGGTTATCGCCAGGCGCTTGCCTTCCACAAGCGTGCCAAGGATCTGCGCTGGCAGAAGATCGAACTGGAGCGTGATATCGCGCAAGCGACGGAGGCGGGCGACGATGCCGAGATCGATCGGCTGATGCGCGCTTCACAGGAAGTCCATTTCGAGGCGTTGCGGCTTGAGAACCAGGAAGCCATCATCGATGGCTTCGGTGTGCTTTCCGGCCGCGTCAAGGGCGCTGCGAGCCACTGATGCAGCAGACCGAACGCAACGAACCGCCGCTCTCCGCATCGGACGCCCTGTTTGCGGGCCCGGCCCAGCCGCTTGACGTATTGAAGCGCATTTATGGCTACCCCGCCTTTCGCGGGCGTCAGCAGGAAGTGGTGGAGCATGTCGTTGCCGGTGGCGATGCAGTCGTGCTCTTCCCGACCGGCGCTGGCAAATCGCTCTGCTTCCAGATCCCTGCGCTTTGTCGCCAAGGCCTCGGCATTGTCGTCTCGCCGCTGATTGCGCTGATGCGTGATCAGGTGGAAGCGATGAAGCAGCTCGGCATTCGCGCCGCCGCACTCAATTCCTCCATTTCTCGCGAGGAATATGTCGCGATCCGCCGTGCTATTTCCTCTGATAATCTCGACCTGCTCTATGTCACACCGGAACGCATCCTCACGGATGGTTTTCGCGAAATTATCAGCAATGCGAAGATCGCGCTTTTCGCCATCGACGAGGCGCATTGTGTCTCCCAATGGGGCCATGATTTCCGGCCGGAATACCGCGAACTCGGCAGGCTTGCGGAGCATTATCCCGGCGTGCCGCGCATTGCACTGACGGCGACCGCCGATCCGCATACGCGGGAGGACATTATCGAGCGGCTGATGCTCGACAATGCCGAGGTCTTCACGACGAGCTTCGACCGGCCGAACATTGCCTATGAGATCGTCGAGCGGGATCAGCCGCGCCAGCAGCTCTTACGTTTTCTCGCCGGCCACAAAGGCAATAGCGGTATCGTCTATTGTCTGTCGCGCGCCAAAGTCGAGGATACGGCGGATTGGCTGAACACACAGGGTATCCGGGCACTTGCCTATCATGCCGGCATGGACCGGGCGCTGCGCGACGCCAACCAGGATGCTTTCCTGAAGGAAGAAGAACTCTGCCTTGTCGCCACCGTTGCCTTCGGCATGGGCATCGACAAGCCTAACGTGCGTTACGTCGCCCATCTCGATCTGCCGGGCTCTGTCGAGGCCTATTATCAGGAGACGGGCCGTGCGGGCCGCGACGGCCTGCCCTCCGAAGTCTGGATGGCCTATGGCATGGCTGATGTGATCCAGCGCCGGCGGATGATCGATGAGGGCAATGCGGCAGACGAGATCAAACGCATAGAGCGCGGCAAGCTGAATGCGCTGTTGGCGATCTGCGAGACGGCGTCCTGTCGGCGACAGGCGATCCTGGCGCATTTCGGCGAGGCGCATGGCGGCAAATGCGGCAATTGCGATACCTGCGTGAAGCCGGTCGAAACCTGGGACGGGACGGAAGCTGCGATCAAGGCGCTGGCCGCTATCTACCGCACCGGCGAGCGTTTCGGGGCAGGCCACGTGATCGATGTGCTCATAGGCAACATCAATGAGAAGACCGAGCGCTTCGGACATGTCGGTATGCCGGTCTTCGGCGTCGGCAAGGATATTCCGGCGCGCACCTGGCAATCCGTCTACCGCCAGCTTCTGGCGATGGGGCTGGTGCGTACCGATCACGAAGCTTTCGGCGCCTTGAAGCTGGAGCCGGAGGCGCGTTCCGTCTTCAAGCGTGAGCGGGAAGTCTTCTTCCGTAAGGATCGCGCGCCTTCCGAGCGCCGGGCGAAAAAGACCGAGCGTGCGGAGCGCAGGACCGGGCTTTCGGGTGCAGATGGCACGCTCTTCGAGGCGCTCAGGGCCGAGCGCATGTCGATCGCCAAATCGCTCGGCGTGCCGCCCTATGTCGTCTTCCCCGATACGACGCTGATTGCCTTTGCCACCGAACGGCCGCGCAGCCGTAAGGAACTGCTTGGCATTTCCGGCGTCGGCCAGTCGAAGCTCGAGCGCTACGGCGACGCCTTCCTCGATATCATCCTGTCTCACGATGAATAGCGCGGCTATGTAGGCTTTAGCCTTGCGACCCCAGGATGCCTTATTCTTGAGAGGATGACGGGTGTCTTACAGTTGCTCTCGGGAGGATCGTCATGAGCCAGAATATCTATGATACGGCGGAATTCTTCGCCGGATACAGCGTCATGCGCCGCTCGATCGAGGGGCTTGATGGCGCTGCCGAATGGCCGGCGGTTCAGGCGCAATTGCCGGATCTCACGGGCAAGCGCGTTGTCGATCTCGGCTGTGGTTTCGGTTGGTTTGCGCGGTATGCCCGTTCAGCCGGTGCCGCAAGCGTGCTCGGTCTCGATATCTCGCAGAAAATGATTGCCCGGGCGAAGGCGGATACGCGGGATGAGGCGATCACCTATGGGATTGCCGATCTCGAAGAGCTGCAACTGCCGGCAGCCTCGTTCGATTTTGCGCATAGTTCGCTTGCATTTCACTATGTCAGCAACTTCGTGCGGCTCGTTGCGATGGTTCACCGGGCGCTCGTTCCCGGCTCGCATTTCGTCTTTACGATCGAGCATCCGATTTTCATGGCACCGCGCAATGCCGGCTGGAGCACCGATAGTGAGGGACGGCGCATATGGCCGCTCGACAGCTATGCGGTCGAGGGAAGCCGGACGACGGACTGGCTGGCCAAAGGTGTCGTCAAACAGCATCGCCGCCTCGGCACGACAATCAACACGTTGATCGCTGCCGGCTTTACCATCCGCCATGTCGAGGAATGGGCGCCGAGCGAGCCGGATCTCGCCGAACATCCTGAGTGGGCCGAGGAGCTCGACCGGCCTACCTTTCTGCTTGTCACAGCTGAGCGTTGAGCAAGACAAGCCGATGGCGATGTGCTAACCGACGCTCAACGGGAAACATCAAGAGAAGGGCCTATAATGACCTCGAATTTCCTCTCGCATCTGCGCAGCGAACTCGCCGCTCTCAAGGATGCCGGTCTCTACAAATCCGAGCGCATCATCACCTCCAAGCAGGCTGGCGAAATCGCTGTTGCCTCCGGTGAGCGGGTACTGAATTTCTGCGCCAACAACTATCTGGGTCTGGCCGATAACGAAGAGCTGGCGGATGCCGGCAAGAAGGCGCTCGACCGGTACGGCTACGGGATGGCCTCGGTGCGCTTCATCTGCGGCACGCAGGAAGAACACAAGCAGCTCGAAGCGCGGATCTCCTCCTTCCTCGGCATGGAAGACACGATCCTCTATTCCTCCTGCTTCGATGCCAATGGCGGCCTGTTCGAGACGCTGCTCTCCGAAGAGGATGCGATCATTTCCGACGCGCTGAACCATGCCTCGATCATCGACGGCGTGCGCCTCTCCAAGGCCAAGCGTTTCCGCTACGCCAACAATGACATGGCGGCCCTTGAGGAAGAGCTGAAGAAGGCCGAAGGCAGCCGCTTCAAGCTGATCGCAACCGACGGCGTCTTCTCCATGGACGGCATCATCGCCAATCTGCAGGGTGTGTGCGATCTCGCCGAGAAATACGGCGCGATGGTCATGGTGGATGACAGCCACGCCGTCGGCTTCGTTGGTAAACATGGCCGCGGCTCGCCGGAATATTGCGGCGTCGAAGGCCGGATCGATATCATCACCGGCACGCTCGGCAAGGCGCTCGGTGGTGCGTCCGGCGGCTATACCTCGGCCAAGGCCGAGATCGTGGAATGGCTGCGGCAGCGTTCGCGCCCCTATCTCTTCTCCAACACGCTGGCGCCGGTTATTGCCGCTGCCTCGCTGAAGGTCTTCGACCTCATCGAAAACGGCGATGCGCTGCGCGAGCGGCTGACGGCGAATGCGACGCTCTTCCGCTCGGAGATGACCAAGCTCGGCTTCACGCTGGCAGGCGAGGGGCATGCGATCATCCCGGTCATGCTGGGAGACGCGAAGCTCGCGCAGGATATGGCGGCACTGATGCTGAAAAAGGGCGTCTACGTAGTCGGCTTCTCCTTCCCCGTCGTGCCGAAGGGTCAGGCGCGCATCCGCACGCAGATGTCGGCTGCGCATTCGAAGGCGGATGTGGAGCGGGCAATTGCCGTCTTTGCCGAAGCAGGCCGTGAACTCGGCGTTATCTAAGGGCCTTGAGGAGAAAAGATCATGTCCAACATGATGAAGGCACTGGTCAAGGCGAAGCCCGAAGTCGGCCTCTGGATGGAAAATGTGCCGGTGCCGGAAGTCGGCCCGAACGACGTGCTGATCCGAGTGAAGAAATCGGCGATCTGCGGCACGGACGTGCATATCTGGAACTGGGACCAGTGGGCGCAGAAGACCATTCCGGTGCCGATGGTCGTCGGCCATGAATTCTGCGGCGAGATTGCCGAAATCGGCTCGTCCGTCACCAAGTACCATGTCGGCGAGCGTGTCTCCGGCGAGGGGCATATCGTCTGCGGCAAGTGCCGCAACTGCCGTGCGGGCAGGGGCCATCTTTGCCGCAACACGCTCGGCGTCGGGGTCAACCGGCCGGGCTCGTTCGGTGAGTTCGTCTGTATCCCGGAAGCCAATGTCGTGCCGATCCCGGATGATATTCCGGATGAGATTGCAGCGATCTTCGATCCCTTCGGCAATGCCGTCCACACGGCTCTTTCCTTCGATCTCGTCGGCGAAGACGTGTTGGTCACCGGTGCCGGACCGATCGGCATTATGGGCGCTCTCGTCGCCAAACGCTCGGGCGCGCGCAAGGTCGTCATAACCGACATCAACCCGAACCGGCTCGATCTCGCCCGCAAGCTCGGCATCGACTACGTGGTGGACGCCTCAAAGGAAAACCTTGCCGATGTGATGAAGGCGATCGGCATGACCGAAGGCTTCGATGTGGGGCTCGAAATGTCCGGTGCGGCACCGGCCTTCCGCGACATGATCGACAAGATGAACAATGGCGGCAAGATCGCCATCCTCGGCATTGCGCCTGCCGGTTTCGAGATCGACTGGAACAAGGTCATCTTCAAGATGCTGAACCTCAAGGGCATCTATGGCCGCGAGATGTTCGAGACCTGGTACAAGATGATCGCTTTCGTGCAGGGCGGCCTGGACCTGTCGCCTGTCATCACCCATCGCATCAAGATCGACGAATTCCGCGACGGTTTCGAGGCGATGCGCTCGGGCAATTCCGGCAAGGTCGTGATGGACTGGATGTGAGGAGGCGGGCATGAAATACGAGGGAAGCTGCCACTGCGGCAATATCGCCTTTACGGTCGAAGGCGCGTTTACGGAAGCAGTCGATTGCAACTGCTCGCTCTGCCGCCGGCGTGGCGGCCTGCTCGGCTTCGTACCGCGCGAGCAGCTACATCTGACGGTGCCGGAAGAAAACCTGTCGACCTATACGTTCAACACCCATGCCATCAAGCATCATTTCTGCGCCAAGTGCGGCATAGCGCCCTTCGGGGAAGCGACGGCGCCCAATGGCGTCGAGATGGCTTCCGTCAATCTGCGCTGCATTCCGGCGCTCGATCTGTCTGTCCTGACGGTGAATGCGTTCGACGGGCTGTCGCGCTAGGGCGATAGTTTAGGGCGCAATGTCAATGGGCGTATTATCGGGGACACGCGCCCAGATATCGCGCATCTCCTGGTCGGTCACGGCAATACACCCATCCGTCCAGTCCCACAGCCGGTGCATGTTCTGGAGAAAGCCCCAACCGTTAGGAAGCCCGTGGATCATGATATCGCCGCCGGGAGCAAAGCCTTTCGCTTCGGCATTCTGCCGATCGGCCGGATTTGGATAGGAGATGTGCAGACTGAGATGCGCCATGGACCTGGGATTTCGCCAGTCGATTTCGTAGCGTCCTTCGGGAGTTTTTTCATCGCCCTCCCGTTGCTTCGGCCCCTCATCGGCAGCGCTGCCGAGAGAAATCCGATACGTCGAGAGGGGAGTGTCGCCTTTGAAAAGGACCATGCGGCGTTCGGATTTATAGACACGAATGAGGTCAGCCTGTTGCGCCAGCGGCGCGTCCGGAGGCGGCGAGCCTGAGCCGATCCTCGCCATTACCTTCGTATAGCCGAGAACGTTGATGGCGACGACTGCTAGGACGGCTGCTAGAATGATCAGCTTATTTTTCAACGCGATCCTCGCCCCACTCCGGATCACGGCTTTTGAAGATTCGCCATAATCGTGCGCGATTTGCTTTTGCAACTCATGTTGGCGATTTGCGAAGAATCTGTGGCGTGAGGTTGGAATGATCCGCGGCTATTTCGGTGTTTATCCGAAAGCCCTTGTCTTTCCCCGGTGACATACTAAATAAGCGAAGCAATCGCTGGCGCGGTTCAAAGCCTGTGGATAAGGCTTTTTCCGGGTTTTCGGTGGCTTTTTTTCTGGAAAAGCTTGACGAGAACAAATTTTGTGGGAATCACCATTCGACTTGAGCGGTGAACTGGGTCAAGGCGGATCGCACAACCATGGCCGGAAATCCAATAGCAATGAAGATTTGCTGTCCGATGCCGGCAATCGTGGTTAATCAGGCTTTAAATGTCATCCCGTTAGGTGGGTATAGGTGATTCGAGGCCGGCGCGCACGTGCCAGGCCACGACAGGGTCATTCACCGCAGCGAGTATGAATAGCGTCAGGAAGGCGACGATATAAATGGCAACGAAAGTCAAAGAGAACGAAGAAGCGGAAGTCGAACGCGACGGCGCAAGCGACGGCCCTCTTCTCGATCTTTCCGATGACGCGGTCAAGAAGATGATCAAGGCCGCCAAGAAGCGCGGCTATGTGACGATGGACGAGCTCAACGCCGTCCTGCCTTCCGAAGAAGTGACGTCCGAACAGATCGAAGACACGATGTCGATGCTGTCCGATATGGGCATCAATGTCATCGAGGATGAAGAGGCTGAGGAAGCCGGCGCTTCGAGCAGCGACGATGACGACAGCTCCGACAATGACGAGAGCGAGGGCGGGGAGCTTGCGCCTTCCAGCGGCACCGCGCTTGCGACCGCCAAGAAGAAGGAGCCGACCGACCGTACCGACGACCCGGTGCGCATGTATCTGCGCGAAATGGGTTCAGTCGAGCTTCTGTCTCGCGAAGGCGAAATCGCCATCGCAAAGCGCATCGAGGCCGGCCGCGAAACGATGATCGCAGGCCTCTGTGAGAGCCCGCTGACCTTCCAGGCACTCATCATCTGGCGCGACGAACTGAACGAAGGCACGACGCTGCTGCGCGAGATCATCGATCTCGAAACCACCTATTCCGGTCCGGAAGCCAAGGCCGCCCCGCAGTTCCAGAGCCCCGAGAAGATCGAGGCCGACCGCAAGGCTGCCGAGGAAAAGGAAAAGACGCGGCGTGCGCGTTCCGGTGACGACGACATTACCGATGTCGGCGGCGAAGGCATGCCTCCGGAAGAGGAGGAAGAGGACGAGGACGAATCCAACCTCTCTCTCGCCGCGATGGAAGCCGAGCTTCGCCCGCAGGTCATGGAAACGCTCGACATCATTGCCGAGACCTACAAGAAGCTGCGCAAGCTGCAGGACCAGCAGGTCGAACAGCGCCTTGCCGCCACCGGCACGCTGTCTTCCGCCCAGGAGCGCCGCTACAAGGAGCTCAAGGACGAACTGATCAAGGCCGTCAAGTCGCTGTCGCTTAACCAGAACCGCATCGATGCGCTGGTCGAACAGCTCTATGACATCAACAAGCGTCTCGTTTCCAATGAAGGCCGCCTGCTGCGTCTGGCTGAATCCTACGGCGTCAAGCGTGACTCGTTCCTGGAACAGTACCAGGGCGCCGAGCTCGACCCGAACTGGATGAAGTCGATCGGCAATCTGGCCGCCCGCGGCTGGAAGGAATTCGCCAAGAGCGAAAACACGACGATCCGCGACATCCGCCAGGAGATCCAGAATCTCGCGACGGAAACCGGCATTTCGATCTCGGAATTCCGCCGCATCGTGCACATGGTGCAGAAGGGCGAGCGTGAAGCGCGCATCGCCAAGAAGGAAATGGTCGAAGCGAACCTTCGTCTCGTCATCTCCATCGCCAAGAAGTACACGAACCGCGGTCTGCAGTTCCTCGACCTCATTCAGGAAGGCAATATCGGCCTGATGAAAGCGGTCGACAAGTTCGAATACCGCCGTGGTTACAAGTTCTCGACCTATGCGACGTGGTGGATCCGTCAGGCGATCACCCGTTCGATCGCCGACCAGGCCCGCACGATCCGTATTCCGGTGCACATGATCGAAACGATCAACAAGATCGTTCGTACCTCGCGCCAGATGCTGCATGAAATCGGCCGCGAGCCGACGCCGGAAGAACTGGCCGAAAAGCTCGCCATGCCGCTCGAAAAGGTCCGCAAGGTCCTGAAGATCGCGAAGGAGCCGATCTCGCTCGAAACCCCCGTGGGTGACGAAGAAGATTCGCATCTCGGCGATTTCATCGAAGACAAGAATGCGCTGCTGCCGATCGACGCCGCCATCCAGGCGAACCTGCGCGAGACGACGACACGTGTTCTGGCATCGCTGACGCCGCGCGAAGAGCGCGTTCTGCGCATGCGCTTCGGTATCGGCATGAACACGGACCACACGCTCGAAGAAGTCGGCCAGCAGTTCTCGGTTACCCGCGAACGTATCCGTCAGATCGAAGCGAAGGCGCTGCGCAAGCTCAAGCATCCGAGCCGCTCCAGGAAGCTCAGAAGCTTCCTGGACAGCTAAGATCGCGCAAGCTGCGTTCATTCCTCGACAGCTAGTTTCAAGCTCCGACAACAATCGAAATCAGAACCCGGCCAGCCCTGTTGGCCGGGTTTTCTTTGAACGGAAGCCGCGGATTAATCCGCAGCTATTTTACTAAGCCGGATTGATGGCTGCGCATTGCTTGTCCCTCATTGGTGACAGGCTTATAATTTCGGTCGCGGGGGAAGGGAGCGGTCGCGGCGTGCGAGCGGTATCATGCGCCGCGTGACCGTAGCCTCCGCCGGGAGGTGCAGCATGACCACCTACATTCTGCTGATAAACTGGACCGATCAGGGCATCCGGAACGTGAAAGACTCTGCCAAGCGACTGGATGCGGCAAGGAACATGCTCGGCAGCATGGGCGGTTCCTTCGACAAGTTTTATCTCACCATGGGCGAGTACGACATGGTGGCGACCTGCGAGGCGCCTGATGATCGCGTGATGGCACGCTTCACGCTTTCTCTGGCCACGGGCGGCAATGTGCGTACGAAAACCCTAAAGGCATTTTCGGAAGTGAATTATCGCGACATCATCGCGTCGCTCTCATAGGTCAGGATGGCCGATAGCTGGTGATGAGCCAGATGCGGCGTTGCGGTTGCTCTGCGGCGCTGGCAATGTCGCTGCGCCTTGAACCCAGAGCATGGATTTACCCTGCCGATGGAACATGCCGGCCTGTTGCAAAGAGGAAAGTTCGATCCGGCGTGGCCGGCATCGCTCGTATTCCATCTGGTCGTCGGCGTGTTCTTGCTTGCTTTTTTGCCGAAGGTGGAGCCGGTCAGGCCGCCGCCGGAAGACAGTATCGACGTCCAGGTCGTATCAGTGCCTGCAATGGCCGCTCCATCTCCACTGCCTGCCGTCCAGGCACCGCGGGATGATCACGAAGTGAAGGCTGGCGCTGCTGCGCAGGAAGCCGCGTCAGCGGCGCCCGAAACGGCTGCGAGAGAGGCGCCTCCTTCACCGCCGGCTTTGCCGGGGCCGGTGACATCAGACCCGCCGCTGACATCAGGCCCGCCGCAGCTTGTGCAGGCGAAGGAACTATTTTCGAAAAGGACGCTTGCCAGCCCGCGTAGCAGGAAAGCGCGAGAGATGCTCGGTTCATTGTCGGGCGGGGAGCGCAATCTACAGCTCTGCAATCTCGAAGCACTGGAGCAGATCAACCGTCTGCGTCCGGGCTCGGCACCCGATCTCGTCGCGCCCTACGCCATGAAGGCGGAGAAGGTGAGGGGCAACAGCGTCGAAGTCGACGGTGGCGCTTTCCGAAGCAAGCGCAACTGGTTCAACATCAGGTTCAACTGCGAAGTCGATCCCACCGGCCAGGCGGTGGTGGCCTTCGCCTTTGCCATCGGCGATGCCATTCCGAAAGACGAGTGGCAAGAGCACAATCTGGTGGCAGACGACGGCGAAGCCGACCAGTGAGCTTTGGGCCTGGCGATCACAAGGTTTTTTTGATTTGTGGCTTGATGCTGCCGGTTTTAAAGGCCACATCGCTGCTGTGATAGAAGAAGAAGTCGAGCCGGCAGATACCGATCACGAAAAGGAGCACCAGGAGCCTCGGGCCCGCTGGGGTGTCATCGCGTCGGTGCTCGTACATGTTCCCCTGGTCGCACTCCTCATTTTCGGCCTCCCGAAGATCCAGCCGAAACCTGCTGAAGACGAAAGCGTGAAGGTCGAGCTCGTCCCGCCACCGGAGGAAAAAAAGCCCGAGGAAAAGAAGGCGGAGGAAAAACCGAAAGAGGAAGAGAAGCCGCAGGAGCATGCAAAGGCCGAGCCGCCACCTCCTCCGCCACCACCCCCACCCCCACCCCCGACGGCTGAGAAGGCTCCGGAGCAGGCAAAGCCTATGCCTATGCCGGCTTTGCAGACGATAGCCGAATATGGCGACAAGGATACTGGTCCGCAAAAGTCGATGACCGGGAATTCTTCTCAGGGCGAAGTGAAACCTGCCGAGACTGCGCCGCCCCATGATGCTCAGGCAAATCAGCCGCCAGCAGAGGCGGCAGCGGAAAAACCACAGACGGAGACGCCTCCCGCAAAGCCAGTTCCTGAAGATGTGAAGTTGCCCGAGACTGCGGCGGCTGATGTGTCTCACGAGCGCAATGCACCACTTGCGGAACTGTCTGGAGAAGCCAAGACGAGCATCGAGCAGACGAAACCGGCTGAACCAAAGCTGTCTGAAATAGCGAAGGCGGAGCCGGTGAAGGATGAGCTAACAGAAGCCAAGACCTTGTTTTCGCAGAACGATGATGACGATCCCGTTGCAAGAACAGCAATGGAGGGAGTACCACGCGGCATGCGCGCCGGAAAGCTCTGCGCGAGCGAACTCCAGCAACAGCTGATCCATGCATCGCCCAGTGTTCGGCCTATGCTGGTCCCGACCTATGACCTATCAAATGGGACAGTTCTCGATGTCAGGGCTGGGGCCTTTCGTACGATCAAAGGGTGGTACAACGTTCGTTTCCGCTGCGCGGTGGATGAGAATGCCACAAAGGTTGTTTCCTTTGCCCTTGATGTCGGGGATGCCATACCTCGGAGCCAATGGAAAAGCCGCGGGCTCGGGGATTGAGAAAGCAGCGGTGTTAATCCCATCCTGGAACAAGCCACACGCAAGGAACCACCTCTATCGTTTTCCCATGGCCGTTATGGTACGGTAGAGAAGGGACAAATGATATGTCGAACGAGATCGAGCACTTCTTCGAACGCCAGGACGAAGCCGTCAGCCTGATGTTTCTCGAAAACAAGGCAGACGAGCTGACCGATATTCTGGTGGCTGCTCTGGAAGAAGCTCTCGAAATTCTCCTGGAAAGCGCGCCCGCCGGAACCGTCCACTGAGCCTGCCATCCCGAAGCTCCTGATGGAGCTTCTTCCCCTAGGGGTCATCATGGTTGTTCCGCTTCAGGACGATGGCAGACTTCCGGCCTCTCTCCGGAGCCATCTTGGCGGTTATGAATGGCGTCGTGACGCTCTTGGCCGTTCCTCGGCCAGCGTTTTCCGCCTTGAAGGCGAGGGGCGTCCAGGGCTTTACCTGAAGGTCGAAGAGACAGGGCCTTTTTCCGAATTGTTCGACGAGGCCGCGAGGCTCGCATGGCTTGCGGGCCGCGGTCTGCGATGCCCCAAAGTCGTCGCCCATGAGAGCGACGGCGAGCGCAGCTTCCTGCTGATGACGGCGTTGCCGGGAGACGATCTCGTGACCGCCGCAATGCTGCTGCCGGAAGAGCGTGTCGAAATCCTCGCTTCCGCCCTGAGCACCCTTCACAGCCTCGATATCGGCAGTTGCCCTTTCGATCATCGTCTCGACAACCGCCTTGCAACCGCCGAAGCGCGCCTGCGGGCAGGTCTCGTCGATGAGACGGATTTCGACGAGGCGCGGCTCGGTAAAAGCGCCTTCTTCCTCTTCGACGAATTGCAGCGACTGCGGCCGGAAGCCGAAAACCTCGTCGTCGCGCATGGCGATGCCTGCCTGCCGAACTTCATGACGGCGGATGGGCGGTTTTCCGGTTATATCGACTGCTGCCGCCTTGGCGTTGCCGACCGCTATCAGGATATCGCGCTCGCCTGCCGCAGCGTTGCCCATAATTTCGGTGAGGAATTCGTGCGGCTGTTTCTCAACGCCTACGGGCTCTCCATCATCGATCCCGAGAGGGTCGAGTATTATCAGCTTCTCGACGAATTTTTCTGATCTCTTGCCCGGTTCGTCGCCGGCTGGCACAGTCGGCCGCGAGGGAGATTGCGATGGCAGCCAGTCAATTCAGGATGCTGCGCTCGTCCGTGCCGGGCGTCGAGGCCGTGGTGGCAACATCAGGTCATCGTTTTGGGCGCCACACGCATGAACAGTTTGGCATCGGCCTGATCTTTTCCGGCGCGCAGAAATCTCTGAGCGGGCGCGGCATGGTCGAGGCGGAGGCCGGTGATCTCATCACCGTCAATCCGAATGAGGTGCATGACGGTGTGCCGATCGGCGAGGCGCGTTCCTGGAGCATTCTCTATTTTGATCCCGCCGTGATGGATGGCCTTGCGCGTGAAGTTTCGCAAGGCGGGACGAGCAGGTCGGAAATTCCGCGCCCTGTCATTCAAGACAGCCTACTCGCGGAACGGTTTCGCACACTGTTTTCTGCCGTGACCGGCGACGAGGAACGGATGCGCTGCGAGGAGCTACTGCTCTCGGTCATTGCCGATGCGATGCGCGAAACGGCAATACAGGAGGCGCCAGCACCCACGCCGCGCTCCATTGTCCATGCCCGCGGCATGATCGACGACGATCCGGCGGCCGAGATTTCGCTCGCTGATCTGGCGCGGGAAAGTGGCCTCAGCCGGTTTCAGGTGCTGCGCGCCTTTGCGCGGATAACAGGTTTTACGCCGCACGCCTATCTCGTTCAGGCCCGCATACATCTGGCCCGGCGGCTGATCGCCAGCGGTGCGCCACTGGCGGAAGTGGCTTTCGAAAGCGGCTTTGCCGACCAGAGCCATATGACGCGTGCCTTCGTTTCCCGCTATGGCCTGACACCCGGCGCCTATGCGCGCGGCCATTCCTGACGCCCTGCAATTTCGTTCAAGACCCCAAGTCTCTCGTGCTGTTTTCTTCCGCCGTTTCGAGGGAGCAGCAGATGATCAGGGAATTTCGGGGTTATATCTATCTCACGCTGGCCATGGTGACGGTCGGCAGCACGGTTATCGCCAGCAAGGTCATTGCCTCGGGGCTGCCACCGTTTACGGCGACGGCGCTGCGTTTTGCCGTGGCTCTTCCTTTTTTCCTTTTCCTGGCGCGCTGGACGGGATCGCGGCTGCCGCGGCTTTCCGGGCGGGACTGGCTGATCCTCGTGACGCAGGCCGGGGCGGGAAGCGTCGGCTATACGACCTTGTTGATCTCAGGACTATCGCTGACGTCTGCAGCCAATGCAGGCGTCATCATCGGCACGCTGCCGGTCGTCTCTGCGGCAATCTCCATCCTCGTGCTCGGTGAGAGGCCACATCGTTTCCTGCTGCTGGCGATCGGGCTTGCGGCGGCAGGTGTCTTTTCCATCGTCTTTTCGCCGGCAGCCGGGCAGGGGTCTCTTGTGGGCGATGCGTTGATTTTCGGCGCCGTCATCTGCGAGGGGTTGTTCATTCTCTTGAACAAGAGGCTTGCTACGGCCATTCCGCCGTTGACGCAGTCGGGGCTGATGACCGCGATCGGCTTCGTGGTCGCGGCCGTGCCTGCCTTGTTCGAGCATCATGATATCGGCGTCGGCTCACAATCCGCTTTGCTTGCCGTCCTCTATTACGCGCTGGTCCCGACGGTCGGCGGCTTCGTGCTCTGGTATGCGGGGGCGGAGCGTGTCAGCGGTGCGGAGGCGTCTCTTTTCACTGCCGTGGCGCCGGTCTCGGCTGTCATCTTCGCCTTCCTCGTGCTGGGCGAAGCGATCGGTCTCAACCAGATTTTCGGTATCGCTTGCGTGCTTGCAGCCGTCATCGGCCTTGGCCTTGCCAGCCTGCGGCGAACCGCCAAAGCTTAAGCGCGGCGAAAGACGTTGCGGTATTGGCGTGGCGTCATGCCGGTCTGCGCTCTGAACTGCCTGTTGAAATTGGCAAACGAACTATAGCCGACGGCATCGGCGATATGGCCGACGGGTTGGCCAGTGGCCGAAAGGCGGGCGCAGGCATCGCCGATGCGCATGCGGATCAGATAGTCGGAGACAGTCGTGCCGGTGTGGCGGCGAAAGAGTCGGTGCAGGCCGGAGACGCTCAGTGCCGCAATATCGGCGAGTTCTTCCAGGGCGATCGTACGGGCGTAGTTCACATGCAGATGGGTCAGCACCCGGTCGATGCGCTCGCGGCTTTCCTGTAATCCACGGCCCTGGCCGGGCGTGCTCGCCAGCACAGATGCCTGGCGGTCGCCGGCAATCCGGCCGAGGATGTTAAGGAGCGAAAGAAGCCGCTCGGCGGGAGACTTTGAAAAGATTGCCTCGATCTCGCCGCGTATGACATCGGCCGTTTCTCTCGAAAATTGCAGCCCCCGATCGGCGCGAGACAGCATTGCCTCGATCGGGCGCAGCTCGACTGCACCTGCCGTCACCTGTCGGATCCAGTCCGGATGGAACCAGAGCACGAGGGCGATATGCGGGTTCGCCTCGTCATATTTGGCGCGGGATACCCAGGTGTGCGGCAGGTTCGGGCCGACGAGCACCAGGTCGCCGTCCGCATACTCTCCCGTGTGGTCGCCGATGAAGCGCTGGCCGATGGAATTCAGCGTCAGGGTCAGCTCGAATTCGGGATGGTGGTGCCACTGGAAGGGGATCGCGTCATCCAGCCGCCGGTTCAGCATGCTCCAGGAAGCATCGGCATGTCGCGGCAGAATTTCGAGATAAGGCCTCATCAGGCGCCTTTCGGATTATTGACGCCAGAATAGTATCATAGTTTGCCAAAGCCGCACAACATAGTGCGCCCAACGCAGCTACACTCTCATCATCGCCTGAAACCACAGGGATGGAACACATGATGGGAGGATCTCATGGAACTGGCAGTGAAACGCGACGCTCATCCGACGGCCTCGTCGGTCACCACCCAGCTCAAGGACATCCAGAAGAGACTGCCGCTGCGCGTGCTCTCGGAAGCGGACTGGAAGCACTGGACAACGAAGGGCTATGTCATCGTTCGTCAGGCCGTTCCTGCAGCCAATGTCGAGCGGCTTGCGGAGGTGCTCTGGCGTTTTGACGAGAAGGACCCGAACGATCCTTCCACCTGGTATGCGCCGCAGCGCCGTGAGCACAAGATGAAAGAGCTCAACAATACCGGCATGCTGGAGATCTATAATCATCAGGCCATGTGGGATAACCGGATGGAGAAGCGCGTCTATGACGTCTTCGTCGATATCTGGGACCGCGAAGACCTGTGGGTGACGATCGACCGAGCCAATCTCAACCCGCCGAAAAAGGTCAAGGGCAATCCCAACGGTTTCATCCACTGGGATGTCGATACTTCCATCCGGCCGATGCCGATCGGCGTGCAGGCAGTGCTGAGCCTCAAGAAGCAGGACGGCGATGTCGGCGGCTTCCAGTGCGTGCCCTATCTCTTCGAACATTTCGACGAATGGGTGAAGACGCAGCCGGAGGATCGCGACCCGATGCATCCCGATATGACCGGCCTTTCGACTGTGAATATCGATATGGAGCCGGGCGACCTGATGATCTTCAATTCGCTGCTCGCCCATGGCGTTCGCCCGAACCATGCGGAGAACCGCGTGCGCATGGCGCAATATATTTCCATGCACCCGGCCGAATACGACAATGCGGAAGAGCGCGACGAGCGTATTCGCCTGTGGCGGGAACTCGACCATCCGAAGCGTGATGCTTTCCCCGGCGATCCGCGCGAATGGGAAAAGCATAATGCCAAGACCGCCGAGCTGACGCCGCTCGGCCGCAAGCTGCTCGGTCTCGACCGCTGGTAAGACGCTAGAAGATCAAAGCCGCGGAGGTGACGTTTCCGCGGCTCTTCATCATCATCGGCGACATGATCGCGCGGTCCGGCATAAAACCGCCGATGCTGTCTCTCATTCCTACAGCAACGGGCTTATGAAATCCGCCGAGAATGAGAAGGGAGCTGCGGACCCCTTGGGATGACCGCTTGTCTACCCTATCTCTTTCGGAGAGATATCAATCCGGAGATGACATCCATGTCAGGCAAGCCGATCAAGATTCCCGGGCCGGACCACCCGATTACCGTCGAACACAATCCCTCCCATATCGTCGTCAAGCTGGGCGGCCGCGTGATTGCCGATACGCATGATGCGCTGACGCTTCGCGAGGCTTCCTATCCGCCGGTGCAGTATATTCCACGCAAGGATGTGGATATGTCACTGCTGGAGCGCACCGACCACGAAAGCCATTGCCCTTATAAGGGGGATGCTTCCTACTACAGCATTCCTGATGGCGGTGAGCGTTCGAAGAATGCGATCTGGACCTATGAGACGCCCAATCCCGCCGTTGCCAATATCAAGAACTATATGGCCTTCTACCCCGATAGGGTCGATTCCATCGAAGAGCTGCCATCGCCGGAAGCGGGACAGTTCTAAGGGATAACTTGACTTCCACTTCTGATCTATCGCGGCCGGCGCAAGTAGTCCCGCATGCTAAGCGTAATGGATTAATATGAAGCCTCCTCAGGTTGAAGTATTCTCGCTGAGCGCGCGTATTATGCAGGCTGGGGGCCATGAAACTGGATCAAGTGGAGCTTCGCTCCGAAGCATTGGATATCCGCATCGTAGAGAGCGTCGGCGATGGTTCGTTCAATTTTGAATTCGATGTCTCGTACGGCGATGGATATATTCTAATCCTTCTGGAAATACTGGCAGGAAGGGGCGATTTTCTTGTTCAGGGTTTCGACGAGGCAAACAGCGCCGCAGCCTCACTGCAGAGGCGTCAGCGTGTTTATATATTGAGACCGGTAGAAGCCAACCGCAGGATCGCCGTCGGCATGTTTGCGGCCGTCAACAGCAAGGTCCGGGCGACGATCGCCTGCTTCAAGAGAAAGATCGTCGACACATCGGCGGAACTGTCCTTTCCGCTCTGCCGAGCGCTCTGCAAACTGCTCGTTGCTTCGTCGCTTGCCTGGATGGGCATTCCGTCTCCCGACATTCTCGATAGGGTCGAGATCTCCAGCACTCCCTCTGTCGAGCAGATGAGGCAGCTTCTCATTGGCACGGAGACGACAGGCAGTTCGCAGAACGAACTGCTCGCTCTTGTCGATCCGGATTTGCGTACGGCAATCCTTGATGTCATGGAGGAGACCATGTGGCTGCTCGACATGCGGGACCAGATCCATACCGCCGCGTGCCAGATGGTCGGCTGCTGTCCACCCCCAAGGTGATGCGGCAATTGCACGCCGGAGCTTATTCCGATTGACATAAATCATTTTCAAGCAGAACACCGTTCCGTTCTTATAAGATTCCTATAAGCGCCTGTGGCCTGCCCGCAGGCCGGTGACTGAACAATGGACATACCAGTGGACAAGCGGGAAAGCGTTCTGCGCCATCCCGGCTATCTGAACTTCGCCGCCTCCCGCGTTTTCTCCTCGCTTTCCTTTCAGGCCGTGGCGATCGCCATGGGATGGATGATTTACGAACAGACTCATAGCGCCTTCGCGCTTGCGCTCGTCGGCCTCTGCCAGTTTCTGCCGATGGCAGTGCTAACCTTCGTCGTGGGCCATGTCGCCGATCGGTTCGACCGCCGACGGATTGGACTTGCCTGCCAGCTTATCGAAGCGATTACCTCGCTGGTGCTGGCGATCGCGACCTGGCAGCAGTGGCTTTCGCCTGTCGGAATGCTTGTTGCGGTCACCATCATGGGTGCAGTTGTCGCCTTTGAAAGGCCGACTATGGCCGCCCTTTTGCCCAGTATCGTACCGGCCTCGATGCTACAGCGAGCGGTTGCCACCTCGACCTCGATGATGCAGACGGCTCTGATCATCGGTCCGTCGCTCGGCGGTCTTCTCTATGGCGTCAGTCCCATAGCACCCTTTGCGATCTCGGCCGTCCTTTTCGCCGTGGCAAGCTTCAACGTGATTTCCATTCGCATGGAGTGGACGCCTTCGAAACGCGAGCCGGTGACCGTGTCGTCCGTCTTCGCCGGGGTTTCCTTCATCCGCAGCCGGCCGGTGATGCTCGGCACCATCTCGCTCGATCTTTTCGCTGTTCTGCTTGGCGGCGCCACAGCGCTGCTGCCGATGTTTGCCAGTGATATCCTGCATGCCGGCCCATGGGGGCTCGGTATGCTGCGCGCGGCACCAGCGATCGGTGCGCTTGCCATGTCGATCGTGCTTGCACGGCGGCCGCTGACATCGGATGTCGGTCGCAAGATGTTGCTGGCAGTCGCGGTGTTTGGCGTGGCCACCATCGTCTTTGCACTGTCCACCAACGTTGCGCTTTCCGTCGTCGCACTGTTCGTCGTCGGAGCCTCGGACACCGTGAGCGTCGTCGTTCGCAGCTCGCTGGTGCAGCTTCTGACGCCGGATGAAATGCGCGGGCGCGTCAATGCGGTGAATTCGCTCTTCATCGGTACCTCGAACCAGCTCGGCGAATTCGAATCCGGCATGCTTGCCGGCGTGCTTGGCCCGGTCGCGGCCGGTATTGTCGGCGGGGTAGGCACAATCGCAGTCGTGCTCATGTGGACGCGATTCTTCCCTGATCTCCTCAAGGTGAAGACGCTTCAGGGTTAGCTCTCATCTCCTAGCCGCATCGGCCGCAGGCATTAGTTGACGCGGTAATGTCGGATGTGGCCGGCGTCGCACGTCTTTCGGACGTTAACGCAAGAGGAGAAGTGCAATGTCCTATGTTGATGGTTTCATCGTCGCCGTTCCCCGCGAGAATGTCGATGCGTACAAGGAATTCTCTGCCCACGCCGGATCGATCTGGAAGGAATACGGCGCGCTCGAATATGTCGAATGCCTCGGCAATGACGTGCCTTATGGCGAATTGACCTCGTTTCCACGGGCTGTCATGGCTGCGGATGACGAGGTGGTCGTCTTTTCCTGGATTCGCTACAAATCCAGACAGCATCGCGACGAGATCAATAGCAAGGTCATGGCCGATCCGCGCCTTTCCAGCGACAAATGGAAAATGCCGTTTGACGGCAAGCGGATGATCTATGGCGGCTTCGAGGAGTTGCTGCGGCTTTAGTTTCGGCCCATCTCCATTGACTTCAGAGGCAAGGCGCGCCACCTCGCGGAGACAATCTGCGACGGAGACCGCCTTGCCTCAGACCATCCTTACGCTTTCCACCCGCGGCCAGGGTCTCTACGAATTCACCGATCAGGCCAATGCCTTCGTGCGTCATTCCGGTATGCTGGAGGGCCTGCTGACGGTCTTCGTGCGCCACACCTCCTGTTCGCTGCTCATCCAGGAAAATGCCGATCCCGACGTGAAGACGGACCTCAACAGCTTCTTCCGCCGCCTCGTGCCGCCATCTTCCGATCCGTCGATGCGGTGGGTCGTTCATACGACAGAGGGACCAGACGATATGCCCGCCCATATCAAGGCGGCACTGACGCAGGTTTCGATCGGTATTCCCGTCGGCAACAGCCGGCTGGTGCTCGGCACCTGGCAGGGCATCTATCTTTTCGAACATCGCGACCGGTCGCATCGGCGCGAGGTGGTGCTGCATCTCAGCTCATAATTAATCACGCAATCCCGCTGCACACTTTTGCTGGAGTTGCTCTAACGCCATTAACCCTTGTGAACGCTGACTGAATGGGCAGTTCGAACGGCATTCAGCTTCATGCGTTTAGTCTCGAGACAATCCCAAAAGGGAGATCGAGGACACATCACGAGGAGACAACCCGATGTCGCATTTCCTTGCCAAGACTTCGCTTGCCGTACTGCTCGCCCTGAGCTCCATCCCGTTTGCCGGCTCCGTTGCTTTCGCCGCGCCCCAGACGGATCTCGTCGTCAAGGCGCAGTACCATCGCCCGCCGGTTCGCGGCTGCTCGCCGATGGAGGCCATCCGCAAGGCCCGCTATTCCGGCCTGCGCGACGTACGCATTTCCAACATCACGCCGCGCCGGGTCGTCGTTGCCGGCCGCGATCGCCGTGGCTGGGACCGCATAACCTTCGCCAATGTGCGCGGCTGCCCGCTCATGTATCGCTAATTCGTTCGGCCAGAGCCAGGAAGACTTGGGGCCGGTAAGACTTGGACCCGGAAAACTTAGGCTCGACCCATTTTGCCTTGACCGCGACACCTTCGACCGTCTTTTCTCGGAACTGTATGTAAGTGATTCCGAAACAGGCTCCGGCAGTTGCCCGCGCGGCTATCAACCACGAGGATCTTTTTCATGATGCAGTTTCTGGCGAAAGCGGGGCTTGCTGCCCTTCTTTCCGCTGCTGCGCTGGCCGGCACCGTTGCGCCGGCTGCAGCACAGGTGAATATCATTATCGGCGAACCGGACCGTCGTCCGCCCCCGCCGGATTGGCGCCGCCCGCCACCGCCACCGCCGGGATACGGGCGTCCGCCAGGCTACGGCCGTCCGCCGCGTGGCGGCTGCGATCCGCGCATGGCGGAAAACATCGCCGAGGATTACGGCCTGCGCCGCACCCGCGTCGTCGATGTCTCGCCTCGCCGTATCGTCGTGCAGGGCTGGAGCCGTCGCGGCCCCGACCAGATGACCTTCGGCAACGTTCGCGGTTGCCCGCTCATGCGCCGCTGATACCACAGCATCGGTCTGAAAATCGGGATCGATGTCGGAACCCCTGATGCACCGATTCAAAGAGTTAGAGCGTCCTTAGTCCGTTCTAATGGCCCCACGGCGCTCCAGCGGACGATCGTCCACCGCACAAAAAACCGCCCTTGCAGACAGCAAGGGCGGTTTTCTTTTGAGTGGTTTTCCGTCGGGGGCAGGGCGCCGAAGCGCCCTGTGGGGTTTTACTGCTCGATCGCGAAAGTCATGCTGACGGTCACATTGTAGCTGTTCTCGCCGCCCTGGACCGGAACGGCAGCGGCATCGGAGGCTTCCTTCATCATCGCAGCGCGGTAGACCGGTTGTGGCATCGGGCGCACGACATTCTCGCTGATCTCGATGACACGACCGACTTTCACGCCGGCGGCTTCGCTCAGTGTCTTCGCCTTCTTGATCGCGTTGGCGACAGCGTTCTTGCGAGCTGCCTCCAAGGCCGCTTCAGGCTTGTCGTTGGTGAACTGGATATCGCCGCCCTGATTGATGCCGAGAGTGACAGACTGGTCGATGATCTCGCCCAGTTTGGACAGGTCGCGGACGCGAACGGTGACCGAATTGCTGGTCTGGTAGCCGATCAACTGCGGCGGCTGCGGCTGGTTATCGACCGGCTGCGGATAATTATATTGCGGCTGGATCGAAAAGCCCGAGGTCTGCAGGTCGCGCTCGGCAATGCCGCTCTTCTTCAGCGCTGCCAGCACCTCGCTCATCGCCTTGTTGTTCTCGTCGAGCGCTTCCCGAGCAGTCTTTGCCTGTTTGACCACGGCAAGATTGACGACGGCCATATCGGGAGCCAATGCCGATTCGCCTTCTGCGGATACGTTGATGACCGCTTCGCGCGGCCGATTCTCCTGCGCCAGAAGCGGAGCGGATGCCGCGAGCGGCAGGCTCAGAAAGGCTGTCAGAAGGGCAGTCTTGGTATAATTCGGCGCCATGTTTGTTCCTCGGCTGTTTGCGTCCCTGCGAGCTTTGTGTCTGCGGATTGTGAAGCTATTACGGCAGAAACAGATATGAGAATTGCTTTATTGTGAGAAGTATTTTCGACTAATGGGTGTAGGTGGCAATCAACGCATGGTAGGTAAAGCGGCGTGTGGCCTGTTACCCGCGGTTAAGCCTCGACTTATAAAGAACCGCATTTCTATCTCATGCTGAAGTTTCGCCTTCATGAAAATCGGTGCTTATGTCATCAATCTGAACCGTTCCAGTACCCGGTGGGAAGGGCTTTCGCGGAAGGCCAATTCGCTGGCGCTCGAAGTCGTCAGGATATCCGGAGTGGATGGGGCGCAGATCCACCCACACGACAAGGCTGACATCAACAAGCGGCAATTCCTTCTTCGCAACAGCAGGAACTATCTGCCAGGCGAGCACGGGTGCTATCGCAGCCACGTCAAGGCGCTCACCGAGTTTCTTGACAGCGGCAATGATGCGGCGATCATCATGGAAGATGACGTCGAGCTGCAGGCCGATCTGATAGAACGTGTAGAGGCTGTGCTTGCCGCCGTTCCGAAAGCGGAATTGGTCAAGTTGCTCAACCACCGGTCCAAAGGCTTCATGCAGAAGGCGACGACGAAATTCGGCGATGCAATCGATCGCTGCGTCCACGGGCCGCAGGGTTCGGCCGGCTGCTATCTGGTCACCCGATCCGGCGCAAGCAAGCTTCTGCGGACCATGGCCATCATGGTCTATTCCTTCGATGTGGCATTAGAGCGCGGCTGGTCGACCGAGGTTAATACCTTTACGGTCAAGAACAATCTGATAGAGCTAGGGCCAAACAGCCACGAGACGGCGATCGCGACGAAGCTCGACTACAGACGGCAGAAATTCAAGGGAATACGCCGCTCGGTCACGCATCTGCTTCGCGCCGCTGATTATGCTAGAAGGGTACAATATTCTCTATGGTAGCGAGCGAAGAGCCGATTGCCACGCCCTCCCGCCTCAAGCCCGTCCTTGTCCTCCTATGGCTGCTATTGATTTCGGCTCCCATTGTGGAAAGTGATACCTACCGCTACGCGGCGCTGCTGCTGATCGGGACGACCTTTGTCCGGTTCAAGCCGAATTTTAATCTGCTGAAGAGTGACTGGCTGGCGAACGCCTGCCTTGCCTGGGGTGCTTACGCACTGCTGCGCTTTCTCTTCGGCCTGATCGTTTACGGTGAAAAGGGGGCGTCCGACTGGCTCTACGCCTTCCCGCTGTTTTTTCCGGCGGTGGGCATCGCGCTTTATTCCAGCCGCAAACAGGTCGAAACGGTCTTTGCCATCTATTTCCCGGCTGCACTTGCTGCCCTGTTGATCTCCACCGATTACCGGCTGATCCTTGAAGGCGACGCGCGTATTTCGCCGCTCTTCCATAACAACCTGATCCATGGCGCGATCGGCTGCGGTTTCCTGATGATCGGCGCCTTCTATTGGCTGTTGCACGCCTGGGAGACCGGCAAGCTCGCGCGCCGTTCCGGCAGCTGGATTGTTGCCGTCGCGACCCTCATCATCGCACTCTGCCTTTTCAATATTTATGGCTCCAAGGCGAAAGGCGTCTGGCTGAGCCTCGTCCTCGTCGGACCGCTCATGCTGGCCTCGCTGCTCCTTTACGCAAACAGACGCCGGGCCGCCTTGGTAGGGGCGGTCGTCGTCGCTCTCATTGCAGCAGCGCTTTTTGTCGGCGGCGATGACATCTGGAAGTTTGCCGGCCCGACCTATGAGGCCACCGCACGGATCGAGACCGAAATCTCTGCGCATGGCGCATGGGATGCTGTCGCTGCTGCGATCGCGTCAAAAGATACGCCGGAGTCGATGAGTGAACGGCTGCAGCTCTGGGCGAATGCTTCGGAAGTGATAGCTCAGGCGCCTTTCTTTGGCGCCGGCAACCACTGGCTGACGCTCTGGAGTTCGACCACCTATGCCGACGTGCCCTATACGCTGCTCCATAACGGTTACTTCGAGATGCTTGTCCGCCACGGGCTGTTCGGCATTGTCGTTTTCGCCATATTGGCAACAGGCATGTACAGCCGGGTTTTTACCGCATGGAGAGCCAGGCTGATCAGCCTCAGCGCACTACTGGCCTATAGCATGGTGACGCTATTCTTCCTTGGAACGATCCTGTCCAACTCCAACAACCGGCTGGCAATCGGCGAATCGTTCTTCTTCGTGTTCGCCGCCGCCGCGTTTGCCTGCGGGATCATGTTGAAGAAGGAAGAGATCAGGCAGGACACCGGCATGGTATCTCGTGATCAGAAGGCTGCCTGAAAGGGCGATGGAACCCGGTCCAAAAGGGTTGCCGAGCGCTCCTAGGCTGGAGCGCCCGCGTTGTCACATACCGAAATCGTCCAGAAACGAAGGATGGATCGCAGTCTTCCTTGCCTCGCGCGCATCACGATAGCGCTGCTGGGCAGAATCGAAGCCATTGACGATCCGTCTTATAAGACCGCTTTTGCGGCGTTTGAAAATCAAGTGCATAGCAAGCTCGCTTTTTCTTATTTTTGTTAGCCGGCAGCATATAATTTGCGCAGCATGCCGTAGCAATGAGCATTTTGGCATGCCACCTATGCAGAATATGACAGTGACATGACACGGAAGGGATCGCGGTCTGCATATGGCGTCCGAGGTTCGATCGACGGCCGCGATGGTATCGGCCATAGCGGTGCTGTAAGATGCCGCTGTCGTCCTTTCGGGGGAAGAGACTGACATGGAGCGCCGCCTTGCAGCCATCCTGATTGCCGATGTTGTGGGCTATGGCCGTTTAAGCCAGGTCGACGAGGAGGGGACGCGTCTTCGTTTCCAGGCGAACCTGAGAGAGATTGTCGAGCCTTCGATAGCTGAGCATAGCGGACGGCTGGTCAAGACCATGGGCGACGGGCTGCTGGTCGAATTTCACAGCGTCGTCGATGCCATGCGCTGCGCAGTGGACGTGCAGAAGCTGAAGGCAAAGCACAATGCGGAGATCCCGACCGATCATCGCCTGGATTTCCGCATCGGTATCAATCTCGGTGACATCATCGTCGAGGGTGACGATATTCACGGCGATGGGGTCAACCTGGCTGACCGCATGCAGTCGCTCGCCGAACCCGGCGGAATTGCGATCTCCGGCCCAGCCTACGACCAGGTGAAATCGAAGCTTGACGTTGGTTTTGTCTCGCTCGGCGAGCAAAGGGTCAAAAACATCGCCGAGCCGGTGCGGGTCTATCGTGTCGTGCTCGGTCCAGCGGCACCCAACAGAGCCGCCAACGCTCGCCGATATCTTGGCCGTTGGCGCGTCGCGGTGATATCAGCTGCTGCCGTCCTTCTCATTCTGGCGGGAGCGGCGCTGTGGTGGCAGCCGTGGGCGCTGTTTGAGGCCCCATCGCTTACCGAGCGCTTTGCCTATCCTTTACCGGACAAGCCCTCCGTTGCGGTGCTGCCGTTCATCAATGTCAGCGGCGACGTGGAGCACGATCATCTTGCCGAAGGCCTGACCGACGATCTGATTACGGAACTCTCGAAAGTCTCCGGCCTCTTCGTCATCGCGCGCCATTCCGTCTTCGCGGTGCGCGACAACAGCGGCAAAATACAGGATGTGGCGGCCGAACTCGGTGTTCACTATGTGCTTGAGGGGACGTTGCAGCGCGCCGGCGCACGACTGCGCATCAATGTCAAACTGATCGATGCGCTGACCGGGCTTTCCCTCTGGGCCGAGCGTTACGACCGCGAATATGTCGACCTCTTCGCGGTGCAGGATGATGTCATCAGCAAGATCATCGCGGCTCTTGCCATCAGGCTCAGCGATGGTGAACGCACGCAACTGGCGCAGATCCCGACGGAGAATCTCGAGGCCTATGATTATTACATGCGCGCCGAGCAGGCGGGTCTCACCTACGGGGACGTCGCGACCTATCGCGAGGCACTATCCTATTATCAGAAGGCAATCGACCTCGATCCGAATTTTGCCGATGCCCATGCGGGGATTGCCCGGATCGCCGTCGATGTCTGGCGCAACGACTACAATATCCTCTGGTCGGCAGCCGTCGCCCGCAAAATCGCCTATGATGCGGCAGGGCAGGCATTGAAGATCGATCCAAACAATGCGCGAGCGCATACCGTGCTGGCACTCCTGCAACTGGTCGATGGCCGCCAGACGGAGGCACTGATATCGGCGAACCGTGCCGTGCAGGCGCAGCCGAGCGACGCCGAAGCCTATGGCAATCTGGCCCTCGTGCTCGCTCATATCGGCAATCATGGTCAGGCGATCAGCGAAATGGAAAAGGCGCTGCGCTTCGATCCGTCGCCATCGCCCGGCTTCCAGTTGTTGGCGGGTATCGTTTTCTACATCGTCGGAGACGAAGACCGGGCGATCTCGCTGATGGAGGCAGCCCGCAACGCCTTGCCCAATGCGGAGGCCGCACGCGAATTCCTGACGGCAGCCTATATCGATGACGGCGATAAGAAACGCAGCCTGCAGGAGAAGACGAGGCTGCTGGAGCTCTTTCCCGAAAGCAATCTGACCTATTACAGCTATCTCTACGACTACTGGCGCAAGGACGATTTGAACAAGCATCTGAGCCGGCTGCAGAAGGCCGGAATTCCTGATTGGCCTTTCGGATTTCAGGGCGAGAAAGGCGATCAGGTCACCGGCGATCAGTTGCAGGATCTCATCAGCGACAAGACTTGGAGCGGCAAACACCGCAACGGCACGCAGTTCGTGCAGTTCTTCGACAAGGCCGGCAACACCGCTTATCGCAGCGCCAATACGAACATAACGGGCACGGTCGAAATTCAGGGCGACTGGCTCTGTGAGAAGTTCTCAGGCTATTTCCTGGACCGGATGGTTTGCGGCAGCGTTTATCGCAACCGCGCTCCCGACGAGCCCGGTGCGACATATGTGCATGTCACGCCGCAGGCTCTGAAATTCTTTTCCATCGCCCGCTGATGGCGATGGCGAGTTTGTTTGAAGGCCGGCAATCAATTGCCTATTGAGCGGACGGATGCTGCCAGTCTTTCTGCGCCTTCTCCGATATCAGGATATTCTGCACCTGCGACCAATGTTTCTGGGAATCGACCACCTTGGTGGGGTTCTTCACCAGCCCGTCGGCGGCACCCGGATCGTAGCTGATATAAAGCTTGCCTTCGATGATCCGCCAGGCGTTCGGATCGATGTTGGTGGTCACCGTTCCGAAGGACACGCCATCGGCGCAGTAACCGCCATATTGCGGGGCATATTTGCCCGGGTCCTTAGCGAACATGTCACGATGTTCTGCACTGGCGAAATACCAGGTCGCACCCAGCCAGTGATGAGAATATTGCGGCGATCCTTCCACGGCTTTATCATCCGTGAAATAGGCGACCGGATCATAGCCCTTGATCGCCACATCCCCGAAATAGCCCGTATTGACGAAGTCCTCTGCCGGAGCGGCCCTTGCAAAGAGCAGGACGGCAAGGCCGCCTATCGCAGCAGCCTTCATGAATCCATTCCAGTGAGACATTTCAAAGCTCCCGTTTTCAGGCGCGCACGGTTATTTTCGCTTCGTGCATTCGTCATAGAGCCACTGACCGGTGAGGTCGGCTCCCTGACAGGCTGCGCCCGCTTTCAACAATAGAGTGACGGAATCCCAGTGTGACCGCCATCCGGCCTGCGTCACCGGCGTGTAGCCGTTTCTTTCCTTCGGCTCGATCTTCGCCTTCTGTGCGAGCAGGAAAGCGATGACCTCGGCGTGGCCTTCTTCGGCCGCCGCATGCAGGGGCGTCATGCTGTAGAAGTTCTTGTCGTCGTTGACGGAGGCGCCTTTGGCCACCAGCAATTCCACGATATCGAGGTGACCGCCATAGGCTGCTGCATGCAGGGCCGTCAGCCCGCCCTTGTTGCGGATTTCGATATCGCAGCCCCGGTCCAGCAGAAGGGTGACGACATCAGTCTTGCCCGACAAGGCGGCAATCAGCAGCGCCGGCTCGCCGGTATCATCCGGCTCGGAGAGGTTTGCCCCCTGATCTGCAAGCTGTTTGACGCGATCGACATTTCCCTCACGCGCAGCGTCATGAAGAGGGCCTGCCGAAGCGGCGGAAGCCCCCAAGCCTAAACAGAACAAGCCGATCCAAAAAATATTCATCGCGCACCCCCGTCTTGCCATCCCTGGCTTCACAAGCGCGAAAGCGTGGTTAAGCTATCATGAATATGTGCGATCGACAATAAATGGCGAATCTGTTTGGAGAGCGGCGCGTGCGAGGCCACTTGCGGCTCCGTAGCAAACCGCAGCTTGGAACAGGGATATTGTTATGAACTGGTTACCGAGAGCTACATTGCATCGAAGCTGATCTGTCAATGAAGGCCTTGCAGTCTGTTTCGTCGCTCAGCCAGCAACTCGCGTTGGACCAAGCTTCGCGCATCTTCGGTAAGACTACCCGTTTTCGAAAGACCAAGTTCGACAAACCGCGTTTCAATCTGTTTCGGGATTGAGTCCGCTTCGTGCTGGCAGAGCCGCACCAGCCATTTCCATTCGTCACTCGTCAAATCCTGCCGCGCGATCATTAAATGGTCTCCTCCAGAGCAACGTTATCCATTGATGGATAGCACAATTCACGTCGAAAGGCAGGCGACTGAATCATCGGGCTGATCAAGCGCGCAGGGGCTCCCAAAGCCCCTAACGAATCCTCTGCTTGGCAAGTTCCTGCTCGGTGACGATGGCACGCCTGAGGACATCTAGCGAGGTAGAGGCGGTTCTCTCCGGCACACCAACCGGTAGCGCCAGCTCCTTGGGTTGCAATTGTCCCTTGTCCGTATTGTCCGCATGATATACAACATCTGCGCGAGTGCTTCCCAACAAAGTTCGTGGGATCTCGCCAATTTCGCGTGTTGGCCGTGCGGCCCCGAAGCTAGACGTGTCCCAAAAGACGCCGTCACCGCCAACGCTTGTCGTCGTGACTAGACGATCGTCATATCTAGAAAATCTACCCCATGGCGACCGCCTCCAGCAGGAGAAGAGCGATGAAGCGTAGAACCTTTCTCACTGGCAGTGCTACATCAATGGCTGCACTATCTGCGCAGCCAGTTCTGGCACATTACGACCCCCCTCTTAATGATCCACCAGCGCCTGGCGATTTGGCAGCGACTGCCGCCCGCTTGCGCGCGCAATTCATGAAGGATTTTGAACCCGCCTATATCGAGAACGTGATCATTCCGCATTTTTTGGTGAGCGTGTTTGAGGGTGAGCGGTCGTTTCTTCCTATGATTGATCTCGCCCTCACCAAGGAGAACGCTCTGCCTAATGATCTATGGGGTCTTCTTAGCCAAACGTGGCGGCCCGCTCCTGAAGATGGCGTGACGGTTTTCCTTCAAGGGCTGGAGAAGCGAGGCCCTGACAATCGTCGCAAGCGTATTTACATGTCCGCGGTTACACCGGATCTCTACCGCGAAAAATACGGAGATAAGGTGAAGGGGTTTTTCGACACGTTAATGTCTGATTCCAACGCCGGACAGCCGCTGATGCGGAAATACCTGGATTCATTTTGGGACTTGTATTGGGACCTGCACTTAGGCGTGTCACATGACGAGATACCGGAGCGTGTTCGTCAGATTGGCGAAAGTTTCAATACGGTTCTTGCCTTTCGCGATCCTACGCAACGCATCGTATACGAAAACTACATGACCGTGCGGTCAAACCTCGACTTTCTGAAGTCATGGATCGACGGAAATCTCGACGATATAGCATCCGGAAAGACGAAAGACCCAGACAAAACGTTCGCTTATTATTGGATAAGGAACGGCGAAGACAGCCCGTATTTTAACCACAAGGACGTCGTCTTTGAATGCTTCCACAACTTCGTAGCATTCAGTCAATGGGGCAACACGATCTACAATATCATGCAAAGGCTGGCGGACGGCGTGGGAGACCCAATGATCAAGGCCTCCTTCAAGCAGACAATGGAAGGCGATCCTGATAACGCAAGCGGTGCTCCCTTTTCCCCTCTTGAAGCATTCGTCATGGAGCTGTTTCGAGTGATTTCACCGAATGGCGGCAGTATTTCTGCACTCGGAGAAACTGTAACGCCGCAGTTTGAGCGTCACGGCTACATCATCAGCCCGCACACCTCGACGAGTTTTGATCCACTGCATTGGACTAACCCGGAGAAATTCGATCCATCAAGATATGCGAATGCCCCGACAAGTTCGGATATTGACGAGGCCAAGGCGAAACAGATTGGCTTCACCAAGTGTCCATTCGACTTGACGTCGTTCGACGTTAAAGACGGTCGCAAAGCCTCATTACACAACAGCGGCTTCGGAACGGTTTTTGGAGTTGCGGATGGGAAAGAACTGCCCGTCTGCGACTATGCAGGTTTTGCACCGTTCGGTTTTGGGTATCGCCGCTGCCCGGGCGAGCAGTTAACTATTCAAGCCTTCGAAGACTTTTTGAGAAAGGTTTGGAAAGACAAGATTGGGTTCGTAAAACTCAATATCGCCAACCCAGAGCCGCTGCCGATCGGGCCAACAACGGTTATCGGTGACGACATTGGTTTCAGACGAACGGCCTGATACCGCCCCGCCAGCAATGGCCGTGGTTAACTCCGATGTTCGGCGTTAACCACTCCTAGTGAACGGGGTCCCGCGCGGTATTTGATGGCAGCCAGATGTGGCTAACGATCGAATGATGTTGGCCACATCAACGCTTGGCTTTGGTAAGGAAGGGCGAGGTGTTCCCAGTTTTTATTAAATCGCTGGACGTGCAGATCGATAGCGTAGGCGGCTCTCTCCATGTTGAGACAGTTCAGGATCTCACCGCAATGCTCGTAAGCAATAAGTAGCCAGTTAGCTCAGGGAAGAAATTCCAAATCGCGCTCATAAGATCGATGAAAGCAGTCGAATTGTCTGTCGGTGCCCATACCGCTCGAAATGCTTTCGTGTGGGCTGCCCGTGAGGCTGGCGTTCGTATCCTGCGAAGTTGAAGCGCTGTGGTCAAAGAAACACCATTGTAAACCGTTGACCAAAATAAAACGCACAGCGAGCTACAGCGCGGCCGGCTGCACCGACAGGAAGTCGGAAATTCCGGAACCAATGTTGTCTGACACCAGTATCCGGAAAATATGGGAATCTCTGGGATTATCCGGGAACCCCCGGTAGGACGCCAAAAATCAATGTCTTAACTGGAGCGGGGGGGGAACCGCGTGAGCAATCTCTGACAGTCCGAACTAAAGAAAATCCAGCATATCGAGAATGCGGTCCGAGTTAGATGTTTGCCTCGAAAAGCCTTCGAGAAAATCTCGAACCGCCTTCAAGTACCCTTCAAAGCCTGCAAAACGATGCTTTTGAAGTCGTCCGAGACGTAAAGCGCACCCGCGCCCGTGCGCGCTTTCGGCCTTTACTACCAAAAAAGATTTCCACTTCAGCGTGGAAATTTCTCTAAATCCTCATTTAGTTAAAGAAATCAGGCGGATGGCCGGCTGTTTAGGGATTGCGAATTTCCACATTCCTCCCTTATCCATGAAACGAGACCGATAACGCTAAAGCGGGAATCCGTATCTCAGGCGATCATATAGGCAAACCAGTTTGCGAAAGTAGCTGGAGTACGGCGAGCTTGACGACTTCAGCTTTTCTCGGTGCGCCTTGAGGAACTCGGACAAAGAGGCGATATCTACTTCAGCGTCCTCCTGAAAAGTAATCAGAATCGCTGCCTTCTGCGGTGTCACGGCATCGATGATTTCTTGAGTCGTCTTGCCGCGATACAGCTTGTCATAATGGGTTTGGTAACCGCTGTGGTTTCCGCCAAGGGACTTCCTGAGCAACTGTTCTATCGACAGGTGTTTCGATGCCCTGAGTGCGGCCAAATCGTTGATACCAGCGCCGCGTAGGTATCGATAAGCGGGGACATATTTGTTCGCTCTTTTGAAGACGGTTGGATAAACAGCGGTCAGCAACTCGTCTGCGTCTAGCTCGGACTGGTCTTCCAGGACGTCAAGGAAGACATCGTCCAAGGCAACGGCGGTATACCCGCGCTTGGTGATTTTGTTTTGGACCTCGGCGATACCAACGCCGACCACAAACTCTACATCGTCCTTGCCCTCGATCTGGTCTATGTCAACAACCGCCAGCTTGGTACTGGGGTCGCTGGACTTTACAAGGTCATACATCTGTTCCTTGCAATACCGGAGAATACGCGCCGGGATTTTTCGTTTGGTCGCATCAATGGCGCTGTAGACCTCAGAGAAATCATTGGTCTTGATGACAGTTATGCTCAGGTTCGTTTCGCCGATGGACATCATGGAAGGGAGGAAGCTCGCCGCCTCCTCTGATTTTGGCCGCTGAAGAAAAATCAAGTTCTTGCCAAATTGGTCCAGCTTTTCCTGCGCCAGGCAGTTCACAATAGAGGAGATGATCGTTTGAATATTTCGGTCTGCCAGCGAGTAGCCGATGAAGATAACTGGATGCTCAATGAAGATCGTAATCAGCTTGGCCGCCAAATAGGCATTCTTCGAATTGAAGTCGTCATAGTCATGCTGCGTCAGCACGAGACTGTTGGGCTGACTCGCACACCCATGTATTTTATATATTTCAGCGACTGACTGCGGGTTCGAGAACAGAAGTTCCTCCTGACCTATGAACACCTTGTAATCAGGGAACAACTCTTCAAGAAAAAGGTCCCAGTTGGTGGTGATGATGCCATCTACGTTCAAGCTCGGCAGCAAATCGAGTTCTTTAGAAAGCCCGTCGGACGCAATTGTCTCATGCACCTTCGCGGTGAGATAAGTAGCGATCTCGTGCTTCAGTGCGCTTGAGTTTGTTGATATCGCCTGAGCGAACTTCTCGCGAGACACCGCATACTTCTCATGTTGCCACCAAACTGGATTGAAGTCTTCGGCCATTAGGGCGGCGGCGGCCGGGAGTTCCGAGTTGGTTTGGGACGCATAGAACCCGAAAGGTTTGATGCCATCACAGAAGCGTCCGAGAAGTTCGTCCCATTGCTCCAGGCCGATGTAACGACGGGAGAATCCCGAACCAACGAATAGGAACGGCGCCCCGGCATTGGCACCCAATAGCGCGGCCAACTTCTCTGTGATTTCAGTCATGCTATGTCCCCGGCGTTGTATCCGGCGACAAGCTACACGTTTTTCATTGAGTCGGAAGCTTCCAGTGTCGCTGTGGATTGCGAAGGAGTGGATAGGTCAAAGCTCAGCTGAGAAGATTACTGCGTTGGAACAGCTTTCGGGCAGTAAGCTGAATTTCAGTGTATTCGCTGGCTACACATGAGACCTAGTAGTTAAGCTCCGGCTTGCCGACTCGTTTGGCTTTGGCTTCTATATACTCAAATCCATGCTGGGTGGGGCCGATGAGCGAGATTGAGATTGGAAGCAAGGCGAATCGACGTCCGAGGCCGGATGGCGATCTTGAGAAGCAGTTTGAGCGTATTCTTAAGTTTATGCATCGATCTTGCGATTTGTTTGATGCCGGCGACGAAGATGAAGCCATTCGGTTGGCGCTCGAAATGCGAAAACTGCTTTACGATCGAGGCTCTTCAAAATCACTTCTCGGACAGTTGGGCATCAAAGATAAAATGATGTTTGTCGACTCGGCACTCTACCCAAGCCGGTGGCGGGAAGTAATTGATAAGATGGCAAAGGAGCAGGGGCGGGTCGCGATGAAATCGACTGTCTTGAGCCTTTCTGATGTGCGGCCAAATAGCAATGGAGTTGGGGAATTTCGAGCTCCGCTCTCGGAACCATACTTCTATCCCGGCGATCCGTTTAGCGCGAGCTGTGTTGTAGCACAACCGTTCGAAGGTTGGTGGACGACCGGTGTTGTCGAGGCGTCGAGTGGGCGATCTTTTAGCAGAGCAAACTTGGTCATGATAATTGCGGATCAAGAAAACGGCGCACACGTCGATCCTGAGCTTGATGGTGACTTTCAAGATCTCTGCGTGGATACATTGGGGATTGGTGCCCTCTGGAACACTGGAGACCCCAGTGAGGACTTAATCAATGTTCCTGACGTGACGAAAAGCCTCCCGTATTCGGCAGTGCGTCAAATCGCATGGGAAGTGATGACTTCGATCGAGCGATGGCAGACGAAACCGGCGCCTGGCCAATTTCTGCTTTCTTCCCCGTTTCAAAGAAAGCTTGGGGTACGGTGGATGCAACAGCAATCGCTGGCATTTGGTAGTCTTGTCGGAGCCGACGGCAACCTCGGCGACGATCAAACGTGTGGCGTCGCATAACCGTCGGTAGGCCGGTTTGATGGATGGGCGCTTTTGCGCCGCATCCTCTTTGCAGACATATCACGCCGCAATTTCGGCGATTTCACCGTATTGGCACAGGACACGCGGGCTGCTCATATCACCGCTCTCCATGTCCACCATCACAGCATAAGCAGCCACACCAACGAACCTCTCGGCCATCGTGCCGGCAAGGCGTTCCGCAGCTGCGGAGTTAGAGGCTTGACGCATTTCGCCAGGAGCAATGTTTCCGCGTACTTTCTTAAATGGCATTACGATAAACTTCTCACACAATGACACCGGCAAATCCTTTCGTTTTCAAAACCGACGTTCTTATTTTGTTCTCATAGGTTGCAAAGTCAATTCGGTATCTGCACAGCTCTGTCGAGGGTGTGGATAAAAGTTGCTATATCGCCTGACGCGGAGCCAGTTCCGTGGGCGCTCCGCCTGTGGACAGCCGGTGGATCATCGAACGGGCATGGGCGCGTGCCCTGTGAACATAATCCGACCGCCGACGCGCAATTCATCAATACGGTCGGCAGTAAACTCTTCGGGGGGGTATCCCGCTGCCACGTTGTCCGAGGTTAGGAAAAGCTTGCCATCCAAAGACCAGCGCGCTCGTTTAACTAGGGCGCGATCCATCACGTTGAAATGATAGATACGACCGTCATCGACCTCAGTTTTTGAGGCGTCCGCGATGAGCAACGCCCCGTCAGGGATGGTCGGCCACATTGAGTCGCCACGAGCTTCCAAGATGTAGCAATATTCGGGATTTGCACCAAGGTTGCGAAGAAAGTCGCGACCAAACGCTACCTCTCCGATCGGCATTTCATTGACTGGCACCAGCCCACGGCCCGCAGAAGCTCGTGCGTCGAACCGCGGCAACCGAACAATATCATGGCGGGTCGTAGATAAACCCTCCATCTCGACGGCAATTATTCCAAATGTGGAACGCGCGCCCGCGAGTAAACTGAGATCGGTTCCTGTTGCCTCAGCAATCTTGACGGCGTTTGCAAACGACGCGCCGGAGGATTTCGCAAGATATTTATTAAGTGTTCCCAGGGGGATGCCTGTGCGATCGGCGACTTGCTTCGCGCCTGTCTTCGCGATCGCGGCCGAAAGCCGATCACGGATCGCCTGATCATCATCCAAATCTTCCATGCGATATTCCAAAAAAGGATTGACGAAACTCCATATATGGAATTACATCGATCCATAAATACGGACCAAATCACCCATGAAAAGGGAGGCCGGCCAGGGCCTCCCTCATCAAATCGAGGATCCACTATGCACCGGCCCCAGCAGGCGGACAAGAAGACCCGAAAGGCGATCGACAAGATTGCTGAGATGACAGCGATCAAAGGTCGGCTTTTTACCGCCGGCCTTTCTCTTCTCGATATCGATCGCACGTATCAGCTCCCGCGTGGAACGGCGGGAACGACACTCCGGGAACCGAATACGGCTGGGGAGAGGGCGATCGCTGCAGCTCTCGGTACAAGGCCACATTTGCTGTGGCGGTCGCGTTACCACGCCTCCGGTCTGCGGAAATCCCCTCAACCCCGCGAGAACTATGAGCGTCCGGCCACCATGGCACAACGCCAAAACGGCCCGGCGGCTTAGACATGCGCAATCCCTTCATTCCCTCACGTTCCCCGGTTTGCGAGCTCGCAAATCTGGTCCTGATTTTCGGCGTCACAGTCGCGGGCATTGTCGCCGCGGCAGCGGCCCTCGTCGCGAGTGTAATGCCATGAGCCTGAACGTATTCGACCAGAACGCGCTCTATGACGCGCACCTTCACGCCTGCTTTGCAGCAGTCCGCGAGGGCTTTCCGCATCTTGCGGTTGGCGAAATCGTCGACCCGCCGCACGACTGGTTCGATGCGGCCCTCGCGCGCCAAGTCGTGATGCACCTGATGGTCACCGAATTGAAGTGGCCGAAGCGGCGCGTTGTTGAGGCCGAGAACCGTTCTCGGGAAGCGATCAACCGAGCGCTCCGCACGGTCGATGCTCGCCTCGGCAGTTTGCGTTTCGCCGCTCACTACAAGGCGATGGCGCTGCGCGCCCGCACGCTCATCAACCTCCAAATCACAGCAGAAGAAGAAGTCGCATAATGGCCGAGTTCAAACGCGTCCTGATTTCAGACATCGTCATTCCAGAGCGGCTGCGCGCCGTCGAAGAAGAGCATGCGATCGCGATTGCTCAGAGCATCGTCGAGCATGGCTTGATCAACCCCATCACCGTTCGCAGCACGCCCAATGCCAAGGGCGGCAAATATACTCTTGTCGCCGGCGCCCATCGCATCCGGGCAGAGCAGATCAATGAAGTGGCCGAAATCGACGCGATGATCGTCGAGAGCGACAAGGCCGAAGCCCAGCTCATCGAAATCACGGAAAATCTCTTTCGCAATGAGCTATCGGTGCTGGATCGCGCCGTCTTCGTGCAAACCTATCGTGACGTTTGGGAAGGCAAGTACGGGAAGGTCGAAGCCGGCCGCCCCGGAAATCGCGCAAACCTTGCGCAATTACTTTCAGATGAGGCGGAAGCTGGAAGCTTTTCCAAGCATGTCGCCGATCGCATGGGGATCTCCCGGCGCGCAGTCGAGTATCTGAACAAGATTGCACAGAACGTCCATCCCGATCTTCGCGCGGCAGTTCGCGGTACTCCGGTCGCCGACAATCAATCTGCCCTTTTGAAGATCGCCAAGATGGAGCCGCAGAAGCAGCGACAGGCAGCGATCGCCTTTCGAGCCGAGCCGGACCTGAAAAAGGCGCTCGCACTGGTCGAGCCTGCACCGAAGCTCTCGAAGGCACAGATCGAACAGGCGACGCTCCTGTCTCGCCTCGTCACAGCCTGGGAAGACGCCAGCGAGGAGACGCGCAACCAGTTCCTGAGCCATGTCGGCCTCGGCGATGAGCCCGACGCGTTGATGGCGGAAATCCGCAGCGAGGCCGGTGATGAGTAAGCATCCCGCGCAGTTGGACTTCTTCCTGCAGCCGCTTTTTCCCGTTCGTCAAGCTGCGGTCACCATCGACATCGAACGGTTTCGCGCAAAGCTAAAAAGGGCGATGGCGCAGGCGATCAGGGAATGCCCGCACAGCCGCGAAGTCGTCGCGGCTCGCATGGCTCAATATCTCGGCCTGCCAAACCTCTCGAAGACGACGCTCGACGCCTACACGGCCGAGAGCAAGGTCTCCCACGACATCAGCCTTGTCCGTTTCAAGGCTTTCGTGCGCGCGACAGGCGCTCTCTGGCTTTGGGATCTGATCGTCTCCGAGGACGAGCTGATCATGCTTGAGGGCGACGAAGCCCGACTGGCCGAGATCGCCCGGCTTCAACAGGAGCAGCGAGCGCTCGCCCAGGAGCTGAAGGCACTCCGATCCACTCCCATCAACATCAAGCGACGCGGACGTTAAGCGTGAAGCAGTTCTACACCATAGCCGAGCTGATCGCGGCCAACCTGCCGGACCTTCCGCGCACGGAGAAGAGCCTCGACAACCTTGCCCGCGCGAAGTGGCGTGGGAACGAGGCCACCGCTCGGCGGGTGAAGGGCAAGACGAAGCCCGTATGGGAATATCACGTTTCACTTCTGCCGCAGGTGGCGCAAACGCGTTTGCTGATCGTTCATTCGGCTCCAGCGAACGACGATAAGGATCTGAAGGCACAAGAAAAGAAGGCTCTCTGGCGGCGATACGACGCGTTGCCATCGCATCAGAAAGCGGTGTGTGAAACCCGTTTGAGAACGCTTCAAATGGCCGATGAGCTTGAGCGCGCGGGCATGTCTGCCAAGGCTGCCGTCCTCATGGCCTGTAACAAAGGTGGTGTCGAAAAGTCGGCGCTCTACGAGTGGCGCCGTGCGGTCGAGAGCGTCGACCGTCAGGACTGGCTTGCCGCGCTGGCACCGAATTACACCAATGAGCGGAGCCGCTCGGAGTGCCATCCGAAAGCGTGGGAATATCTGACGTCGGATTATCTCCGCGCCGAGGCGCCGAAGTTCTCCACCTGCTATCGCCGCATGATCAAGGTCGCCGAGAAGCAGGGATGGTCCCCGATACCGCATGAGCGGTCCCTTCGCCGTCGCCTCGACGCGGAAGTGTCTGCAGCGGTTCAGCAGACCGCGCGCAAGGGCAAGGAAAAGGCAAAGGGTCTTTATCCTGCGCAGCGGCGCACGCGGTCGCACCTGCAGGCCATGCAAATGGTCAACATGGATGGCCACAAGCTGGACGTTTTCGTTTCGGTGCCATGGTCGGAACAGCCGGTTCGCGTGTTCCTGCTCGGCATCCAGGATCTCTACTCCGGAAAGATCGTCGCATGGCGGATCTCCGATAGCGAAAACAAGGAAACAGTGCGCCTCGTCATCGGCGATATGGTCGAGCGCTACGGCATCCCTGACCGCATTTACCTCGACAACGGCCGATCCTTTGCCTCGAAATGGATCTCAGGCGGCGCCGCTACCCGCTATCGTTTCAAGGTTCGCGAGGAGGATCCGGAAGGTCTGCTCGTCACCCTCGGCATCGAGCCGCGCTGGACAAATCCGTATTCCGGCCAGTCGAAGCCGATCGAGCGCGCGTGGGGCGATCTGGCTGAGAACATCGCCAAGCACCCATATTGCGCCGGCGCTTATACCGGCAACAAGCCGGATGCGAAGCCCGAAAACTACGGCAGTCGCGCCGTGCCTCTTGATGGGTTCCGCGCGCACGTTGGTCGTGAGATCGCCGAACACAACGCGCGCATCGGCCGGAAGTCTCAGACCTGCAAAGGCCGCAGCTTTGACGAGACGTTCCAGGCGAGCATCGACGGCGGTGCTATCGTGCGGTGGCCGACGGCCGCGCAGCGAGCACTCTGGCTGCTCGCCTCGGAGGCAATCCGGGCACAGAAGGGCAGTGGGGAGATCCACTATCATGGCAACCGTTACTGGAGCCGTGAGCTGAACCAGTACGCCGGGCAGAAGGTGACGATCCGGTTCGATCCTGACAACCTGCACGGTTCGATCCGCGTCTACGACCTGAAGAACATTTTGATTTGCGAAGCGCCATGTATCGCCGACGCCGGCTTCGACGATCAGGATGCGGCTCGCCAGCACGCACGCAAGCGCCGTGATTACCAGAAGGCAGTCGCCGCTGAGAAGGCCGCGATCGCAGCGCTAACCGCTTCGCAGCTTGCTGATCTTCTGACCAAAGGCGAGCCCGCAACGCCGCAGCCTGAAGAGCCCATTCGCCCGAAAATCACCCGCCTCTCGACTGGCAATCTGGCGCTGAAACAGCAGCCGGCCAGTGATGACGGTGCCTTCGAAGACAGTTTTTCCCGCGCCTTATCCCGAGTGTCGGGCGAGCACGCGGTCATCCAATTCCCGAAGGGGGATCGGTCGGGAAAGTAGTGCGTCCGACTGGAATAGCAGAGCCGAAATGTAGTGCGTCCGGTTCCGACAAAAAAATAGGGCGGGGTTCAACCCCGCCCGCCAAATCAGCCCTCAAAGGGCGACACAAAGGAACCTTAGTATGAATAAACACGTCGACACAAGTAGGATGACAGGCTGGGAACAGCCCGAGCCCTCGATCGACTTTCTTTCCAAGCACGTCGATGACATCGACGACTGGCGCGCGATCCGCGTGCAGGTCGCGGAGCTGGCAATCGCCAACTCGTGGAGCAAGGCGGAAGTTACGCGCCGCAGTGCCATGAAGGAGGGCACCTTCAGTCAGTGGTTCTCGGGAACCTACCTCGGCCGGCTCGAAAACATGAACCGGCAGATGCGCCAGTGGGTGGATGCGGTGGTGGAAGCCGCTGGCATGCCTGCCATTCCAACATCGCCCGCGTTTGTGAAAACACGCATCGCGGCCGAAATTGCCCAGACGCTCCAGTGGGCGCAAATGACCGCCGATCTCGTGATGATCACGGTCGGCGCCGGTTTCGGCAAGACCGCCACCTGCCGGCACTATCGCGCCACGCATCCGCATGTCTTCCATGCGACCGTCAGCCCGCATACGCGGACGGTTCACGGGATGCTCGTCGAATTGGCAGCGGAGCTGGAAGTTCACGAGAACAATCCGGCCAAGCTCACCCGCGCGATTGGCGCAAGGCTGCAGCGCATCGGAGGCGGATCGCTCCTCATCATCGACGAAGCGCAGAACCTCGTCGACGACGCGATCAATCAGCTCCGGCACTTCTCCGATATCTACCAATGCGGCATCGCCCTGGTCGGCAACGAAGAGGTCTATTCTCGTTTTGCCAAGCAGACGGCGGGAAAGTCCTACGCGCAGTTGAAACGTCGCATCGGCAAGCATCTGAAGCGGCAGAAGCCGTATGCCGAGGACGTCGCTGCATATATCCGGGCTTGGGATGTCACCGACCTGGACAGCGTCAAGCTGCTCACCGGGATCGGTATGAAGGGTGGCGCGCTCGGGCAGATCGACAAGACGATGAAGCTCGCCAGCATGATCGCGATCGCCGATGATCGTTCGGTCACCGTCAAGGATATCCAGGATGCCTGGAAGAACCGTGACGTGGAGGATTTGGGATGAGCGCCGCCCTGATCCTGAGCACTGAGATTGCCACTGCGCGGAGGCATTTCGACGGACTGGTCTCTCCTGACCGCTCCAGGGACGCCGACGTCGTCGCGTTTCGCAAGCATCTCAAGATCCTCGCTAAGCTCGCTCAGAGCCTCGAACGCGAAGTGCAGATCTACCGACTTTGCGAAGCCGGCAAGACCGGCCGCGAGGTTGTCGAGCAGCTCGCCGCCGAGGCCGCTGCCACCTTCATTCTAAACAGCGACGGAAACGTCATCAGACCGGATTTCGGGAGGAAATCATGAGCTGCGTACTTCCATCCACCTGCCTCGTAGAAATCCGCGACGAGCTGAAGCCATGCGTTCATGGCGGCCGATTTTTCACCAGCGAGGATGTCGGCAACCTTATCCGCCGCCTGAATACAGCGATCTCGCTCGCCGAGGAGATCGAGGAGGAAAAGGCTTCGCTTGAACGGCGGGAGCGCCTTTTCGCCGGCCACAAGCGCGGCCCGGCGTTAGTCGGCCCGAACGTCGTCGCCTTTCCAGGCGGCCCACCCACGACCGGTGGCCGCGCATAGCGGCGCCATTCCACGGCAAATCGAAACATCAATTAAGGATCTACGAAATGGACAGCATCACCAACGAACGGAAGTCCGACGACGAGGCCGCTGTCGGCGTCACCGTCGTCAAGGGCAAAGAATACATGAGCGACGCCAAGGGCAGTCTCGTGCCCGTGGAGAACGTGAAGCCCGAGCACAAGCTTGAAGACGAAGTCGTGCGCAAAATCATTGCCTTTGCCGAGGAGTTGTCGGCCCAGGTCTCGCGCTTCCGTTCTCACACTATGAGGGACCTGGGGGAATTCGATGCGCTCCTGGCGCAGGAGTATGGCGCGAAGATTGGCGGTGCCAAAGGCAACCGCACGTACTTCAGTTTCGACGGATTGTTGAAGGTCCAGGTGGCGATATCGGATTTCGTTGATTTCGGCCCACAGCTCCAGATCGCCAAGAAGCTCCTCGATGAATGCCTGATGGAATGGTCCGCCGACAGTCGGCCCGAAATTCGGGCCGTCATCACCAAGGCGTTCAATACGGAACGGGAGGGTCAGGTTAACCGATCCGAAATCTTCATGCTGCTGCGGCTCGATATTAATGATCCACGCTGGCAGGAGGCCATGCGAGCGATCCGCGACGCGATGCTGATTACAAGCTCCAAGGAATATGTCCGCTTCTACAAACGCGGCTCGATCGAGGAGAAATTCCAGAACATCACCATCGATCTGGCCAAGGTTTGAGATCTGGCCATGGAAAGCATCAGATTCAAAGCAACCGCGACAGAGGAAGGCATTGGGAGGAGGGCGCTTGCCAACCCATCACCCGTTCCGCATGTGGGGGTGTCGCGATGACCTTAGTCCAAGATATGCGCCTCCATCGCGGCGGCGACAAAGGCGTCTCTTGCCTCCTCCAGAGATCCATCTCGTTCTGCCGCGATCGCAAAGGCTTCCCTTGCTTCCTCCAGAGTGGACCCGCATCGCTGTATCGCGCTGGTGCAAGCGGCTTTTGCTTTCTCGTATTGGAAACCGCGCTCGGCCGGCCATCTGTTCAAAAGATAATCCAAACCTTCCACGGGATTATTAATCGTCTCGGGTATGCCGAACCCTATCCTAACGTGGACGGGGCTAACCCACAGGCCGGGAACCGGTTGATTTCGATCTTGAGCGTTCATCTTATTGCTCCTCGCACTGAAGACCGGGTGAATAATATGTCGGGTTTCATCGCCCTCAAATCAATGAAAAGACCTCTCTGCAGCGCATCATTCGTGACCAGAACGGAGGTCGTCCAATGAGTATGGAACGCGTTCCCTGTGACTACAGCGCTGCCGCCCTCATTCTGGC